>JAXFZW010000134.1:0-5120 GCA_034184645.1 Clostridia bacterium
CGAAGCGAGTTTCCATAAAAATTAAAAAATAGAAGGAGGATAGTCGAAAATGGAGAACTATCACAGAAACAAAAGAGTATTGCAGTTTTGGTCGGGTGGAGCAGACTCCACCTACCTGTTATTGCAAAACCTACTGGCGGGGAATGATTTAACGTTAACTTACGTTGATATTCTCAACAATAAGACGAAAGTCGACAGGGAAAGAGACGCAAGAGAGCTTTTAAAAAACGATATAAAAGTTTTCTGCGAGCATTTTAACTGCGCATATCCGAAATTTATGCGAGACCATATTATCCGCGTATTCGGAAGCACTTTTGAATTATGTAATGCGCCACAAGCAGTAATTTTCGCTATGTTTTCCCTTTTAGTCGGGAAAGGATACGATGAAATTCAAATGGGCATAGTAGTCGGCGACTCAATGCGCGGTAAAACTCTTAATCAAGAGTTCGCCGAAGTTTTTAAGTCGCAGTTTGACACCTACTTCCCCAAAATTTCATATCCCATAGAAGATGTGAGCAAGGAAGCAATCTATCTGACCTTGAAAGGTTATGATGATGTGTTAGGTACAAACTTTTTAGGTCATATCACCGTTTGTGAAAACCTTTATGAGCCCTGTGGCGACAAGAAAGAATGTACCCCCTGTCAGACTCAACAAAAGGTTTTTGAAAACCTTAAATGGGTTAGCGGCACAACGTCTTGCGAGACAAGCTAAAACTTGCAGAAAAGCAAGCCAAAAGCCGCACCACAGAACAACACTTAGCATTTATACTAAATATTGAAAAAGGAGGTATATAACAGTGGCAGATAATCAAGCAATTTCTTTACCTCGTTATCGTACGGTTAAAGAAAGTCTTATCGAAATTAAAAAATTCGATAAAGACACCGCTATATCGGAATGGTTTATTAGAAATCTTTGCAAAGAGAATATAATAACCAGTTATTCCAGCGGCAACAAATTACTTGTTTCTTTGGAAAGCCTAATTGAATACTTGGGCGGAAAACCAGTCGTTGTCCCACCGAAAAGTAAGTATTTTTGTTGACAAGGCAAACTCAGCTACTACTGTAAAGGTTTTTACTTTTGCAGTAGTAGCGAGTGAACTTCGCCGCAATACAATGCGGCTTGTAACACTATAATTTTTTGGAGAAATCTTTTATGTATATCAGAGAAGTATATAACAAAAATCACGAATTGTCCTTTTTATTGCGTTGTAGCGGTAAAGACCCGCTTACAAGAGAAAACAAGATTTACACTAAGACCTATAAAGCACCTCCCGATTTAACTCATAAAAAGGACATTAAAACCTTTAAGGCGAAAATCCAACTCGAATGGCAGGAAAAAGTCAAACGCCTTTCCGCTGGCATATCTATACCTAAAAACCATATCAAACTTATAGATTTTGCCCGCGAATACGTTGAAAGTATGCTTACCCTCAACCCGCAGGGATATAGCTACTATAATAGTTGTAAAGGACATCTGAAAACGATTGAAAAGAAATTAAGCAAATATTACCTTTCGGAACTTTCACCAATGTTAATTCGGGAGTTTTGTTTATGGCTATGCGAAAGGACTTACGATAAAACTACAATTAGGGTTAAAGAAAGTCTGAAACAAGTAATAAGCGATAAAGGCTTTACCCTCATCACCGTAGCGAGAAAATGCGACATTTCTTCCACTACCCTTTCAGAAGCGTTAACGGTAAATAAAACCGTTGACATAAACACCGCAGAAAAACTTTGCGACTTTCTAAAAGTTAATTTAGAGAAATATTTTCTTGTTAAAAAAGAAAAAGTGCCTTACTCGTGGAGTGCAAATAACGGTGTAAGAGTTTTTCTTCACGGAGTATTGCAAGAAGCGGTAAGAACTGGTCTAATCGAACACAACTTCGCTTCTTCGGACTATATTAGACCGCTAAAAGGCACAAAAGGACAAAAAAGCATTTTAGAAAACAAAGAAGAAATTTCAAGTTTTATAGAGTGCTTAAAAGACGAAACAGACTTGCGGAAAAAAACCGCTTTCGCCTGTTATCTCTTTTTAGGGTTAAGAAACGCCGAAGTTGCGGGGCTATCGTGGAAAAACATTGATTTAGACAAGCATACAATGGTGATAAATCAAAACACGATATATGCAAGCGGTTTCGGTATCGTAACCAAGGGAACTAAAACCCAAAATTCAAATCGAACTATCAGCATTCCGAAAATTATGGTAGAAATACTATCGGAATATAAATCGTGGTGGGATAACGAAAAGGCAAATACAGGCGACCTATGGGCTAGCACGGATAAACTCTTCGTACAATGGAACGGTAAAGATATGTGCGGTAGCACCCTTGCGGAGTGGCTGAAACAATGGGAAATAAAACACGGTTTGAAAATCGTTACCCCACACGGGCTAAGGCATACCAATATAACTATGCAAATCGCAAACGGAATTGACGTTAAGACCGTTTCTGCCCGTGCAGGACACAGCGATATTCATACTACCTTGAATATCTATACGCATTACGTATCCGAAGCCGATAAACAAGCCGCAAACAAGATTGACGAACTGTTTAACGGTAAAGAAAAATAGCTGACATTCTCGTCAGCTATTTTACTGAAATTACAAAAAATGGAGCTGGTGAGCGGACTTGAACCGCTGACCTGCTGATTACGAATCAGCTGCTCTACCGACTGAGCCACACCAGCATTTTTGTTAATTTTTAACGGTGTTTTTACAAAAAGTTTTACAGCAAAATTTTCACTCTTACCGAAACCCCGTAAAAGCACTCAAAAAATAGGGATTTTCGGCTATTTTCAACTCATTTCGTTCAACAGCCCAAATAATTACGAATCAGCTGCTCTACCGACTGAGCCACAGTAGCATATCTTTGATTTTTTTCTGCCTGTAGCGAAGGCGGTAACCGTAAGGAGCAAACAACGTTTGCGACGGAATAGCGATTGTTACCGCGTAGCGGTCAATCGCGTCCTGAGCCACAGTAGCATACTGCTTTTTAGTTTTACCTTTAAGCGTTAAAACAGCGCATTAACGCTTAAAGCCTAAATATCTTAACACATTTTATAAAAATAATCAAACGATTTTTTGCGGGTAAACCGAAATTTACGCAAATTCTTTTAATCGTGTAAAACAAAACCCCTTGCCGTAAGCCAAGTAACCGACAGTGCAAACCACTTTTGAACGGCTTTGTTGACCGAGCCCGTTTCTTCCGTGGCGAGCGAAAGCCCGTGGTGTCCGCTTTCAAACATATGCAGTTCGAACGGCACGTCGGCGGCCTTTAGTGCAGTCGCCATTAACAGCGAGTTTTCCGACGGAACGTGGTCGTCGTCCATCGTCGTCCAGATAAACGCGGGCGAAGAATTTGCGGTAACGTTTTTTTCTATGGATAATTCCGCGCGCATATCGTAATCATCCCCACCGAAAAGGTTATAAAAACTACCGCCGTGCGCCTTTTCCCCACCAGTTATTACGGGATAGGCTAAAATCATCGCGTCCGGGCGGACGAGCGTGGCTTTTTGCCCGAGCGCGGTTTTTATTTCCGCACGGTTAAACATTGTGCCGAGCATACCGGCAAGATGCCCGCCTGCGGAAAAGCCGATAACCGCGACCTTATCTTCTATAACACGTAATTTTTGCGTGTTTTCGCGGATATACGCCATAGCCATAGCGCCTTCTATAAGTTGCGCGGGGAAGCGTATCGGCGCAACCGAGTAGTCTAACGTAAAGGCGGCAAACCCTTCCGCAACGTAGCGGAGAGCAACACACTCTTTTTCGCGCGAAGAAGTAAAACTGTATCCGCCGCCGGCAAGGACAAGCATTGCGGGGCGAACGCGATTTTTATATTCGGGCGCGTCAGGAATATACACGTTCAAATACCCTTGCGCGTTCGTTTTACGTTCTAAACCGAAATATGCGTACAAATCAACTCTGTCAAAAAACATCTCTTTACCCTGCCTACTATTCTCACGGTTTTTATTATAACACCGCCCGCTATAAAAATCAATATTTAACTCTTGAAATTATCACCCGTTTTTGGTATAATACTCGTATGAATTATCACATAGATACAGGTTTTATTTACGAAAAGTTCAAAACCGTTTGCGAGTGCCCTTTATGCGCTATCCAAAAAAAGGTAACCGAGCAGTTTTTGTACGAATTCTTAAACGACGCGGTTATGGAAGACAATACGCGCATTAAAGTCGGGCAGAAGGGCTTTTGCGCAAAGCACTTCGATATGCTGTTCGCGCGTAAAAACAAACTTTCGGTCGCGTTGCAGATAAAAACGCGCGCGGATAACGTCGGCGCATTGTTTTCCGCAGTCAAAAACCCCAAAGCGGCAAAAAAGCGCGCCAAGGCGATAAAAGAAGCGGAAAGCGGTTGCGTTATTTGCGATCTTGTTGAAGAAAGTATGGTTAAATACTACAAAACCGTGGCGCAAGTTTTTGCGAATGAAAAGGATTTTGCCACCACTCTTGCCGCCACCAAAGGTTTTTGCGCCCACCATTTTGCGGAACTATTAGAATATTCTTCCAGCGCGGGTTTTTCCGCAAAAGCATACCTCGCGGCACTTACCAACGTACAGAGCAAACACTTTGAGCGCGTTAAAGCGGAATTAAAGGCTTTTTGCGACAGTCACGATTACCGCAACGCCTACAAACCGCTAGGATCAGCGGAAAACGCCCTGCCCCACGCCCGTGTAAAATTCTACGGCGAAAAACAGGAATAAGATTTATTGAAACAAAAAATACGCGCAAAAAAATAATTTATACAAATTACGCGCCGTTGCGAAAAATCGCAACGGCGCGTAAAATTTCAAAAAATATTTATAACGTTTTTAAAAAATCAACCAAAGCCTGCTTTTGTTTTGGGGAAAACTTTGCGATAAGCGCATTCAACTCGTCGGCGTTTTCGGGAACAGCAAAAAACTCTTGCAAAGAAATGCCGAGCGCATCGCAGACAAGTTGTAAATGCCCGACGGTGATATCCGCCAGCCCCATTTCTACCCGTCGTAGGTGCGCTTGCGAAATACAGGCAAAGTCCGCAAATCGGTTTTGCGAATACCCACGCTTTACGCGCAGTTCTTTTATTCTTTTTCCTATATCCATTGTGCCGCCCCCCATTAAAG
>JAXFZW010000135.1:0-2972 GCA_034184645.1 Clostridia bacterium
CTATGCCAACGTCTTCGGCGGCTATATGGGTTGCGATTGCAACTTCAAATACCGCTGCCGAAAATCCTGAAGTATTTGCTATTGCGGGTGGCGCGGCGGTTGCCGGCTGTGCGGCGCATATGGTAGGTTTTGCCGTATCGTCGTATAGGGAAAACGGTTTTTCAGGGCTTATTTCACAGGGACTTGGAACAAGTATGTTGCAAATTCCAAACATAATGAAAAAGCCCGTAATAATGTTGCCGGAGATTATCGCAAGTATTTTTGCCGGACTTGTGGCTGTACTTTTGAACGTACATTGTACAGCGGCAGGAGGCGGAATGGGAACGAGCGGACTTGTCGGGCTTTTCGGGATAATCGATTCATGCCAACTTTACGGTGTAGAAGTATGGAAATACGTTTTAGGCATTGTTTTGTGTTTATTCGTAATCCCTGCGGCGGTATCGCTTTTATCAAGCGAAATTATGCGCAAAAAAGGTTGGATAAAATACGGCGATATGAAACTACCCGATTAACTTGAAAATAAAAAAACAAAAGGGCTTTAAGCCCTTTTTTTTTGTGCTAAAAAAATTAGTTTCGGCATAACTTATTAAAAAGGAGAAAGTTATTATGCCCGAAATGGAACTTGAAAAATTACTGCTTGAAGGAAGAAGAAGATTGCAAATGACCGCCGTCGAAGCGGTTGAAGGGTTTTCGGAACAAAGTTTAAGACTTCTTGTTAAAGGGAATAAGGTTTTAATAACCGGAAGGGGAATAAAAATTACAGCGTTTAATAAGCAAAGCGGGAATCTTGCGGCGGAAGGCGAGTTTAACGAAATTAAATTCGGCGGCGAAAAACAACCCATATTTAAGCGCATTTTCAAATAATGTACGTAAGCGCAAATCAGGCGTACGTCTTTATCGCAGCGCTGTTTTTCGGCGGTGCTTTCGGCTCGCTTTATTTTATAAATATACTTATTAAGTGGTCGCGTCTGCCGGCAGTCGTCGGGGTTGTTTTTGACGTGTTGTTTTTTGCGTTGTTTACCGTTTTTTACGTATTATATTCGTTTTCGCTTAAATTTCCGTCGTATAGGATATATATGACGTTTGGTGCTGTTTTAGGGTTTTTGCTGACGTATAAAAGTTTTGCGTCAATACTTGCAATAGTATTCAAAAAGTTATATAATAAAATAGTAATATTCCAAAGAAAAAGGAGCGCAAATGGACGCAAACAGAAAAAAACAAAGGAGAACCGCGTTTATAATAGGCGGTATTCTGCTCGTTCTTATATTGCTCTCGATAATGCTTTACCAAATAATTGCGATAGGTCAGGCAAACGCAAGGTACGACGAACTTTGCGCCAAGGTGGAATATTACAAACAATTAAAGGAAGAAGGCGCGGCCGAGGACGAGATAAGGCAGACGGAAGAATGGATTATTCAACGCGCAAGGGAACTCGGTTATAGGTTTGAAAACGATAAACTTTACAAAGAATGATTAAAATGCGAAATTTATACGGCGTAATCGATATAGGTTCAAATTCCGTCAGGTTGATGGTAACGGACGGCGTTGACGTTTTTGATAAAATGTCCGTGACGACAAGGCTTGCCGAAGGAATTAAGGACGGCGCATTGTGTGTAAATTCTATTGAGCGTACGGCTGAGGCCGTCGCTTTTTTAAAAGGAACGGCAAAAGTCAGGGGGGTTAAAGAAGTTTATGCCTTCGCAACCGCTGCCGTAAGGAATTCAAATAACGGCGACGAGTTTTGTAAAAAAGTAAAAGAACTTTGTGGCGTCGAGATAGACGTTATAAGCGGCGAAACGGAAGCCAAAATCGGTTACGTCGGCGCACTTAACGGTTTAGATGGCGGGCTTATAGACGTTGGGGGCGCAAGTTCCGAAATTACTGTCGTTGAAGGCGGAAAGCCGATATACGTGAAAAGCCTTGATTTGGGCGCAGTAAAAATAAAGGACGCATGCGGCCAGGATAGGGGAAGTGCCGAAAAACTTATTGAAAATAAGTTAAAAGAGTACGGTAACGTCCCCGTGGCAACCTTTTATGCCGTAGGCGGAACGGCAACGACAGTTGCGGCGATACTTCAATCACTTGAAGTTTACGAACCCAAAAAAGTACAGGGGTACTTTGTTAAAACATTTGAACTTAAAAAACTTGCGGACAAGCTTTATTCGATGAGCGTCGAACAAAGAAAAACGCTTAAAGGACTTCAACCGCAGCGTGCGGAAATAATTGCCGGCGGAGTACTACTGCTTTTAAAAATTTTGGAAATGATCGGGGCTAATGGTTATTATGCTTCCGAAAAAGATAATTTAGAAGGTTATTTTACCGAAAAGGTGATGAAAAGTGAAAAGAAGAACTAGTATAATAAACACGGCGATTTCGCTTTTGCTTACGGTGGCGTGCGTATTTGTATCGGCATACTTATGCAACGTGTATTATAAGGTAAACGGATTTATCGTTCCGATACTCTTTTATTTATTAGGGGCGGTTGTTTTCGGGTTTGTAAACGCCGTTATGCACGAAGTCGGGCACGTTATCGCATATAAGAAAAATAAGTTTTATTTACTTACCGTCTGTATTTGGTTTTTCAAGTGGACGAGAATAAATAAAAAAATGCGTTTTGATTTCACTCTTATAGGTGAAGAAGCGGGTTATACCGAAGGCGTACCTATGGGCGTTGACAATATGGAAAAACGCTATAAGGGTACTGCTTGGGGCGGAATAATTGCGTCACTTATCGCATTGCTTTTAGGCGTCGGTTTGATGTTTACGGTAGGCAAGGTGGACGTTAAAGTATACTGTGTCCTTTCTATGATGTTGCCTGTATCCGCTTACTATTTGTTCGGTAATGCTTTGCCCATGATAAACGGCGGCGCAAAAAACGACGGTGCGGTTATTATATGTATAAACAAAAAGGACGATTCGTCAAAAGTTACCATTGCGCTACTTAAAGCGCAGGCAAGGCTTTTTGAAGGTAA
>JAXFZW010000136.1:0-9291 GCA_034184645.1 Clostridia bacterium
AAATGGACGACGGTGTTGACCTTGACACGGTATGGATAAACTTAGGCAGTATCGACTACGTAAAAGATCAAGGCGAAACTTTAAGTATATATACTTCGATTGCCCGCACGTCATCGCTTTCGTTTCAGACGCTTACGTCAAAAGCAATAACTGCAAACTCGTACGACGCCGTAAAGGTAGGTGCGTGGAGGCTTGCTTGCGAAAATACGATTTACCGCAATTATCCTGATCTTTATTTTTTAATATCAACTCTTAATACGGTAAAGATAAACGAGGTCGCTTTCGTCGGTAAAACCGCGAGCGGAAACTCCGTTTTACTTTCGGCGGAGGCCGTCGGCGCAGGCGCAAAGCAAAAATATACGGGCAGCGGCTCGGCAATCGATTCGAGCAGCGAATTTTCAAGGTCTGACTCAGCAAAAGCGCTTGCCGCAAAACTTATCGACGAACAAGGTACGTTTGACGTAAACAAAATCGACGGCGAAAACTATAACGGATTCGGCGGTTTATCTTACGGCGAAGCGGCAACGTTAGAAAGCGTAAGGAATTTAACTTCGGGCAGGGGATTTTACGTAAACGGTTACGCTAACCCGCTCGGCTACTACTTTATTGCGCTCGGCACGTCGGTATTCGGAGCAAACCTTTTCGGTCTCAGGATAATGCCCTTGCTTTTCACGCTCGGCTCTGTTTTCGTAGCGTACTTTATCGGAAAACTTTTGTTCGGTAAATTGTACGGAGTGTTGTTTTCGGCATTATTTGCGGTCGGCGGGTATTCGCTTTTCTTTGCCACGGTTTCAAGCGCGGACGCGAGTTTGGTGTTCTTTATTCTTCTTGCATTTTACTTTGGTGTAAAATTCGTACGAAGGGGAATAAGCAGTATGCATCCCGTCAGGGGATATCTTAATATCGCGCTTGGCGGAGCGGCTACCGCAGTTGCGCTTGCCGTTAAAACCACGGCGATTTTCTGCGTGTTACCCATACTCGGAACTTACGCTTTCGGCGTGGTCAAACAGTATCTTTACGCTAAATCAAACGAAAGTGTAAAAACTGCGGAATACAAACGCAAACTTACTGCTACTCTTTCGATGGGTGCGGTATCGTACGTGATTTTCCCGATATTGTTCTTGGTTGCGATTTATCTTATCGCATATCCTACTTTCAGCGAGATATTCGGGACGCAGAACGTTTTCGCATACGGCAGCAAAGCGTTTTACGCAATATTTAGCGAAAGTGCGATTACTTACGGAAGCACTTCAACGGCGTTCGGGTATATAATCAATTATTCGGCGCATGCGGAAACCGCCCAAAGATTTGTTTTCGGTAATATTATACTGACCGCAATCGGGTTTTTCTCACTCGTTTACTGTCTTATTGCGTTTGCTTACAAAAAGGAAAAGGGTAAAAACGTATTTAATTCCGTACCTGATTTCAGAATATACGTTTTGGCGGCTACGTTATCGCTTATGGGTTGGCTTTTAAGCGCAACGCTTAAATGTACGACTGCGGAGTTCTATTTGCCGTCAGTATTTATAAATTTGATAACCGTAATTGCGTTAAAGGACATTTATACGGACTTAAAAGTTTTACAAGGGAAAAGCGCAGTTGCGGTAAAATGTATTACGGCGGTACTCGCCCTTGCGGTTGTTGCAAGTTTTGCGCTTGCCGTACCGGCGTATCTCGGCCTGTCAGTTGACGGCGCTATATACTCATGGCAAGTGTTAGGCGGATTAGGGGCATAGGGAAATGATATCTAAAACGTTAAGCTATACGCTGATGGGACTTAAAGGAATTGCTGTCAGTGTTGAAGTAGATATAAACAACGGACTTCCCGCGTTTGATATAGTCGGGCTTGGCGACACCGCGGTAAAAGAATCGCGCGAGCGTATACGTTCGGCAATTAAAAACAGCGGAAGGAAAGTTCCCGTTCAAAGGCTAACTGCAAATCTTGCGCCTGCGGACGTAAAAAAGGAAGGCTCGGTCTTTGACCTTGCGCTTGCGATAGGCGTATTGAAAGCGTCAGAACAACTTGTCGCCGACACGAAGGACTTCGTATTTTTAGGCGAACTTTCGCTCGACGGCAGTTTAAGAAGGGTAAACGGAGTTTTGCCGACTCTTATAAGCGCACTTTCGGACGGATATAAAAAGTTTATTATTCCAAAGGACAACGAAAGGGAAGCGTCCTTTGTCGAAGGAACAGAAGTTTACGCTGCGGAAAATCTTTTACAGGTTATCGACCATTTGTCCGGGTTAAAACTTATGTCGCCGGTAGAAAAAAGGGAGTACGGTACGGTTAAGGAAGAAACGTCGTACTCGAGCGACATGGCGTTCATAAAAGGGCAAAAGGTTGCAAAACGCGCTTTGGAAGTCGCAGTGTCCGGCGGACATAACGTTCTTTTTGTCGGCGCACCCGGTACGGGTAAAACAATGCTTGCAAAATGTATTCCGACGATTATGCCGGATATGACGTTTAAGGAAGCGCTTGAAACTACCAAAATCCACTCGGTTGCGGGAACGTTGAGCGACTCTGACGGAATTGTTTACAAACGCCCCTTCCGTTCTCCGCACCACACGGCGACAACGGTATCTATGACGGGCGGCGGCGCGTCTTTGCGTCCGGGTGAAATAAGCCTTGCGCATAACGGCGTACTGTTTCTCGATGAAATGCCCGAGTACACACGTCAAACGCTCGAAGCGCTTCGCCAACCTCTCGAAGACGGCGAAATAAACGTCACAAGGGCGTCGGGCAGCGTTAAATATCCCGCAAACTTTATGCTTTGCGGAAGTATGAACCCATGTCCTTGCGGAAATTACGGCTCTGAAGATAAAGTGTGTACTTGTACCCCGGCAAGCATAATGAAGTATAAATCCAAAATATCCGGTCCGCTACTCGACAGAATCGATATTCAGGTTTACGTTGACAGCGTAAAGTACGCCGAACTCAAAGGCGAAGGCGGTGAAAGCAGCCGTACCATAAAGCAAAGAGTAAACCGTACACGTGCGATTCAAAAGGAAAGGTTTAAGGAAGACGGAATTTTAACCAACGCCGATATGGGTGAAAGGGAAATAAAAAAATACTGTCAACTGTCCGACGAGTGCGAAAAAATTCTTAAAAACGCATATGACACGCTTAAACTTTCACCAAGGGCACGTGGCAGGGTAATTAAAGTCGCCCGCACGATTGCCGACATGGCGGAGTCAAAGGAAATCCGTCCCGAACATATTTTGGAAGCGGTAAGTTACCGTCACGGTTAAAAGGAATAAACCTTACTATGCCGAAATATAATACCAAAGAATTATTGCTTATATGGCTTGATTCGTTTACCGAACTTTCGTACGGTGAAAAGGTTTCGCTTTACGAAGCCCTTGAAGGAACGGAAAGTATAAAGCGGTTTTTGTTAGATAGCGGCAAAACGGTTTCCGAAAAACTTAAAGAAAAGTTTGCCGCATTGAGTAAGGGTGCGGACAACTCGTATCTGCAAAGCGTTTTAAATGAGTTGGACGATATGGGTATTACCGCGGTGACGATGGTAAGTGATCGCTATCCCGAAGAACTTAAACTTATCGAAACAAAACCTTTGATACTGTACTGTAAAGGCAATATTGAATTATTGAAAAATAAAAAGTTTGCAATAGTTGGCAGCAGGAAAAGTCTTCCGCTCTCTATTGAACTTGCAAAACGCTACGCAAAAGCGGCGGCGGATTGCGGTTTTACGCTTGTGACGGGAATTGCGGACGGAGTGGATAGCGCGGTTATTGAAAGTGCGTTGCTAAATAAAAACGACGTTATTTCGGTTTTCGCCGGCGGACTTACCGACGTGTATCCCAAGGTAAACGCAAACCTTGCCGAAAAGTTAGCGAGTAGCGGACTGACCGTAAGCGAGTATCCGCCGAGCGTTTCGGCGCAAAGATTCCGTTTTCCGCTCCGAAACAGGATAATAGCCGCTCTTTCAAAAGGCGTGCTTATCGTAAGCGGCGGTGAAAAAAGCGGAACGCTTTACACGGGCGAGTATGCAATGGAGTTCGGAAAGGACGTGTTTGCAATACCGTACAGCGTGGGTGTGCCGTCGGGTAAAACACCTAATTACTTTATCAAACACGGCGCATACCTTACTGACGACCCGCAAGATATTTACGATTTTTACGGGGTACAAACCAAAACGGACGAAGTCGCTTTAAGCGGGGATGAAAAACAAATAATTCTTGCGATAGGCGAAGGAATAAATCACGTGGAAAGAATAGCCGAAAGGTTAAGTAAACAAACTTACGAAATAATGCCTATACTTTCCATGCTTGAAATAAAAGGACAAATAATACAAAGCGGAGCGAATAAATATTCGCTGATTAAAACGATACTGGAGGAATAAATGCAACTAATCATCGTTGAATCGCCGCACAAGGCGAAGACCATTGAAAAACTTTTGAAAGGCGCGTACAAAGTTGATGCGTCCAAAGGTCACGTAAGGGACTTGCCCGTAAATTACATGGGCGTGTCCGTCGCCAATAATTTTGAACCGCACTACGTAATCGCACCCGAAAAGAAAGCGGACATAAAAAGGCTTTCGGACGATGCGTCGAAAGCAGAAAAAGTTTATCTTGCAACCGACCCGGATAGGGAAGGCGAAGCCATCTCATGGCACTTATACGAAGTTCTTGGCTTAAAGGATAAAAACGTCAGCAGAATAGAGTTTAACGAAATATCCGAAAAGGCTGTCAGAAATGCGCTAAACAATCCGCGCGACATCGATATGAATCTTGTTGACGCTCAGCAAGCGAGAAGGGTTTTGGACAGAATAGTCGGTTACAACATATCTCCGGCAGCGTCATCAAGGCTTAACGAAACTTTGTCGGCCGGCAGGGTGCAGTCGGTTGCGCTTAAAATGGTAGTTGACAGGGAGCGTGAAATAACCGCCTTTATTCCGCAAGAGTACTGGAATATTCACGCAAATCTTTTGACTGACGCAAAATCGGGATTAAAAGTTTTACTCACCGAAAAGAAGGGCGCAAAATACAAACCTTCAAATCAGGAAGAAGCCGACAAGGTAGAACAAGAACTTAAAAACGGAACTTTCAGCGTAGGGACTGTAAAAAGAACGACCGTCAAATCGCACGCGCCCGCACCGTTTATAACGAGTACGATGCAGCAGGACGGTTCGATAAAACTCGGCGTTTCCGCACCACAAATTATGTCAATTGCACAACGCCTTTACGAAGGCGTGCCGACCGAAAACGGCAACGTAGCACTCATTACCTATATGAGAACGGACTCCGTCAGGGTATCGACGGAAAGTCAGGCGGCGGCAAGGGAATACATCAAGGAAAAATACGGCGACGATTATGTTCCCGCAAAGCCGAACTTTTACAAGAGCAAAAAAGATGCGCAGGACGCTCACGAAGCAATTCGTCCTATCGACGTAAAAATGACTCCCGAACGCGTTGAAAAATTTTTGGATAAAAACCAATACAAACTTTATAAACTTATTTACGACCGCTTTATAGCGTCGCAAATGGCGGAAGCCGTATATAACAGCGTTGCGGTTGACGTAATTAACGGCGATTATACATTGAAGGCAAGCGGAAAAACGCTCGTATTTAAGGGATATACTGCGGTTTACGACGACACGAGAAAAGATGACGACGAAGAAAGCACGCTTATTCCTCCGCTCGCCGACGGCGAAAAGTTGAATTTAAAATCACTTACCAAGGAACAAAAATTCACAAAACCGCCCGTAAGATACACCGAAGCGTCGCTCATTAAAGCGATGGAAGATAAGGGTATCGGAAGACCATCCACTTACGCAACGATTATGGCAAAACTCTCTGACAAAAAGCGTGAGTACGTGAAAAAGGAAAAGAAGTATTTAGTTCCGAATCCCATAAGCTACCAGCTTATCGACTTTTTGGTAAAATACTTCCCGAACGTAATGGACATTTCCTTTACCGCGCGTATGGAAGACGAACTCGACGACATAGGTTCGGGCGGAAAGGATTGGCATAAGCTTATCGCTGATTTTTACGCTCCGTTTGAAAAACAGTTGGAGCAAAGTAAAATCACGGATAAAATTTGCGACAAATGCGGCGCACCCATGCTCATTAACAGCGGTAAATACGGCGCATACTACGCTTGCTCTAATTATCCCAAGTGCAAAAACATTAAACCCGTAAACGAAAAAACGGCAATCCCGACTGACAGGATTTGTGAAAAATGCGGCAGCGTAATGGTTGAAAGGGAAGGCAAGTTCGGAAAATTCCTTGCTTGCTCGAATTATCCCAAGTGTAAAAATACGGTAAGCCTATCTGAAAACGTCGGCGTTTGTCCGGAATGCGGAAAACCCACTAAAAAAATGACCAGTCGTGGCGGAAAGGTGTTCTACGGATGCTCGAATTACCCGAACTGTAAATTTATGAGTTGGGATATCCCCACGGGCAAAAAATGTCCCGTCTGCGGAAAGTATACCGTTCTTATCGACGGCAAGGAAAAATGTTCGGACAAAAAATGTACTTATAATGCAAAATAAGGTTAAAATAATAGGCGCAGGGCTTGCCGGAAGCGAAGCGGCGATTTATCTTGCCGACCGCGGAATAAACGTAGAACTATACGACGTAAAGCCCAAAAAGTTTACGCCGGCACACAAAAGCGAAGGCTTTGCCGAACTCGTTTGTTCAAATTCATTAAAAAGCGGCGACGTTTACGGAAATGCTTCCGGACTTATGAAGGAAGAAATGCGTTTAGTCGGCTCTGCGATAATCGACGCAGCCGATAAAACAAAAGTTCGGGCGGGAAACGCGCTTGCGGTAGACAGGGACAAGTTTTCGGAAGTCATAACGGAAAGAATAAAAGCACACCCGAATATAAAATTTATTTGCGAAGAAGTAAATTCGTTTGACGATGACGAAATAACCGTTATCGCAACGGGGCCGCTGACTACCGATCCGCTTGCGCAAAGCATATCAAAACTTGTCGGCGACGGATTGCATTTTTACGATGCGTCCGCACCTATCGTGACGGCGGAAAGTATTGATATGGAGTACGCTTTTTTCGGCGACAGATACGGCAAAGGCGACAACGATCACTTAAATTTGCCTTTCGGTAAGGAAGAATACGAACTTTTTATATCTGAACTGATAAACGCTAAAAAGGCGGAACTCAAAAGTTTTGAAAAGAGCGAAATTTTTGAAGGATGCATGCCTGTTGAAGTGATGGCGGCAAGGGGAAAGGACACTTTGCGGTTCGGACCGTTAAAGCCGGTAGGACTTACCGACCCCAAAACGGGCAGATGGCCTTACGCCTGCTTACAATTAAGAAAGGAAAACGAAGAAGGTTCGGCTTACAATTTGGTAGGCTTTCAAACGAACTTACTGTTTCCCGAACAAAAAAGGGTTTTCGGAATTATTCCTGCGCTCAAAAATGCGGAATATTTGCGTTACGGCGTAATGCATCGAAACACTTTCGTCAATGCGCCTAACTGCTTAAACTGTGATTTTTCGGTTAAGGGAAAGGAAAATCTTTACTTTGCCGGTCAAATAACGGGTGTTGAAGGATACGTGGAAAGTGCGGTAAGCGGACTTGTTGCGGCGGTTTTCATTTACAACAGGTTAAGGGGTAAAAAAATACCGCCTATACCCGAAACCACGACGACGGGCGCACTTATTAAGTACATAACCACGCCGAACAAGGATTTTCAACCGATGAACGCCAACTTCGGCATACTACCGCCGCTCGGCAGAATAATAAAAGATAAATCTGAAAGAAAACGTGCAATGGCTGAAAGAAGCCTGAAAGATACTGAAAATTACGTAAAGGAGTATTTACAATGAACGAATTTATGGGAACGACCATTTGTGCGGTCAAAAAGGACGGAAAAACCGCAATCGCAGGCGACGGACAGGTCACAATGTCGCAGTCGGTTATTTTTAAAAACAACGCAAAAAAGGTAAGGCGCATTTACGACGGTAAAGTCATTTTCGGTTTTGCCGGAAGCGTTGCAGACGCGTTTACTCTTTCGGAGCGTTTTGAAGAAATGCTCAACAAATTTTCGGGCAACCTTATGCGTAGTGCCGTGGAACTTGCCGAACTTTGGAGAAACGACAAGGCGGGAAGAAAACTCGAAGCCATGATGATAACCGCCGATAAGGATACGCTTTTAATAGTTTCCGGCTCCGGTGAAGTAATCGAACCGGACGACGGCGTTTGCGCCATAGGCAGCGGCGGAAATTATGCGTTGGCGTCTGCCCGTGCGCTTACACAGTACACGGACTTTTCCGCCGAGGAAATAGCTAAAAAGTCTCTTAAAATCGCAAGTGAAATTTGCGTATTTACGAACGACAACATTATTTGCGAAACGCTTTAAGGAGTGAATTTATGAATTTAAGTCCAAAGGAAATAGTAAAGGAATTAGATAAATATGTTATCGGACAGGAAGAAGCGAAAAAGGCTGTCGCCATAGCCCTTCGTAACCGTTACAGAAGGAGCAAGTTGCCCCTTTCCGAAATGGAAGAAATAACCCCCAAAAACATAATTATGAAAGGACCTACGGGCGTAGGTAAAACCGAAATAGCAAGAAGGCTTGCAAAACTAGTAGGCGCACCCTTTATAAAAATAGAAGCGACCAAGTACACAGAAGTAGGCTACGTAGGGCGCGACGTCGAAAGTATGATTCGCGACCTTGTGGAATGTTCGGTGCGTTTAGTTAAAGAAGAACGCTTTAAAAAGGTAAACGAAAAGGCCGGCAACATAGTAGATGAAAAACTCGTTAAAATCATTGCCGACGTTCGCCGTTTTGACCGTGGCGAAACTCCGCTTGAAGAATTTCAAAAGAATATTGCCGAAGGTTTGAAAAAGGGATACTACGACAACGAACTTATCGAAATAGAAGTTGCCGACGTACGTAAACCCATGGAACTTATGCCGGGAGCGGGTGAAATCGCAATAGGCAACATTTTCGGCGACATATTCCCGCAAAAGCGCAAAAAAAGAAAACTTTCCGTAAAGGAAGCGAGAAAACTTTTGCTTGAAGAAGAAGCGGAAAAACTTATCGACAACGATTCCGTAAACGAAGAAGCAATACGCCGCGCCGAAAACGAAGGAATAATTTTTATTGACGAAATAGATAAAATCGCCGCAAAGGGTAATCCGGGCGGCGGTCAGGACGTTTCCCGTGAAGGCGTGCAAAGGGATATTTTACCTATCGTCGAAGGTTCAACGGTAATGACAAAGTACGGCGCAGTAAAAACCGATTATATACTTTTTATTGCGGCAGGGGCTTTCCACGTGAGCAAGGTGTCAGACCTTATTCC
>JAXFZW010000137.1:0-4260 GCA_034184645.1 Clostridia bacterium
ACGGCTTGCCGTTTTTAGTGGTTTTTTCGACTATTTCAAAAATTTTGCCGCAAAGCGTGACGTTGCCCGGCATTGCGTCTTCTATATAAGTCGCCGTATCGCGCGGACGCTCGTCGTCGATAGGATAAACGTTTTTTACCTTTATCGTACGGACCGAAACTTTTTCTATCTTTTCACGGTAAATTTCGTCTGACAGCAAACTTTCTGTTTCTTCCTTTTCCTTTATTTCGTATGCGCCGTAAAAATCCGAGCAGAAAGTTTTTGACAAGTGATCGCTTATTTTGGTAAAAACGTTGCAGCGGTTAAAATACTCAACCTCATCCGCCGTCATTTTTATTACGTACTTCACCTTATCGCCGACCACCGTGCTTTTTACGTCTGTACTTTTAAGTCCTATCGCAACCGATTTGAAGTTTGCCGAAATATACTTTAAAATTTCGGCGTTTATCAGTTCGTCGTTCGAGACTATTTTGGTAAAGTACAAATTTACCTTTTCAAAAATTTGCGGAGTAGCCTTCCTTGCGACTATCCACGCTTTTTTTTGAAGGTCGTCTCCGATAACGTTTTCGCAAATCAGACGATATTTTATTCTCCGTTCGCTTTTGACTATCTCAACCGAACTCACGCGCGCGTTTTTAAGACTTTCGTCTATTTCACGGATAGAATTTATAAATTCTTCTTCGGAAATCATAAAAGGCATTTGTCAATCTCCCCGAAGAACGCTTCTTTAACGTTTTCCTTTTCCACCCTTTTAACGGGTTTTCCTTTGGCAAAAATTACGCATCCGTCCTTGCCGCCCGCAATACCGACGTCGGCGTCGGCGGCTTCACCCGGGCCGTTTACGACGCACCCCATAACCGCTATTTTAATAGGCTTTTTCACGTCCTTTACGTATTCTTCCACTTGCTTTGCAAAAGACATACAGTCCCACTCGCATCTTCCGCAAGTCGGACATGCTACGACCGTTGGAAGATCGTTTATAAGGTTAAGCCCCGAAAGAATAGTCCTTGCCGCAACGACTTCGCGCACGGGATCGGCGGAAAGACTTACCCTTATAGTGTCGCCTATTCCTTTTAGTAAAAGCGAGCCTATGCCCATTGCGTTTTTGATAATTCCGTTATACTCCGTACCCGCCTCGGTCACACCCAAGTGCATAGGATAGTCGGTTTTTTTTGCGACGTACTCATATGCCTTTACGGTAAGCGGTACGTCGGATGCCTTTACCGAAACGACTATGTTTTCCACACCGTACTTTTCAAGTATGGCGACGTTTTTAAGCGCACTTTCGCCGAGCGAAATTTCGCTCTTTCCGTATTTTGCCAAAAACTCCTTTTCAATGCTGCCCGTGTTTGAGCCGACCCTTACGGGTACGTTATACTCTTTAAGCACGGCGGCAACCTTAGATACGTTTTCGTCCGAACCTATATTGCCCGGGTTTATTCTTATTTTATCCGCACCCGCCTCGATTGCCGCAATCGCCAAACGGTAATCGAAATGAATATCCGCAACTATGGGAATACCTGCGTTCTCCTTTACCGTTTTAATTGCGACGGCATCTTCCTTATCGAGTACGGAAAAACGCAAAACGTCGCACCCTGCCGCTTTTAACCTTTGACAGTCGTTTATTGCGGCGGCGACGTTTTTTAACTTGTTGGTTGACATTGATTGAACGGCGATTCTTTCACCGCCGCCTATCGTCACGTTGCCGATTTTAACCTTTTTACTCATTTTTGTACCGACGTTTATTTTTTTATGATTTTAACATATTTTAATTACTTAGTCAATTTTTATTTGCTTGGTAAAAGAGCATAAACTATGCTTTACGTTTTTAATATATCATACTTAAAGCGACTTTTTGTGTTTTTAAAACCAAAAAACCCCTGTACTTTTACGTAAGGGGTTGTTTATAAAATATAATTCGATACTTATTCGCCTGCGTTTACTCTGTAAAAATAGACTATGCTTTGATAGTAGTCGTCAAGGTAAAGCGCAAGTTTGGGCTCATTTTTTATTGAAGAAAATGCTTGTGCGACAGTCATTTGATTGTAGTAATCGGTCACACACTTTATCACGTCGGCGTAGTATCCCCTTTGGACGAGTTCGTCCTTGGTAAAGCCTGCCGCACGTATTTCCATGTGGCGGAGTTGCATATTCGCAACGTTTTGCTTTCTCGTGTTTTCGTATCGCTGTTCCTTTTCGTCAAGCAAGTTGTTGTACTCGAAAACTTCTCTTTCGGTTTTGTCCTGTTCTTCTTTAAGACGGTTAAACTCCTTTGTGACTTCGCTTTCGCAAACCCCCGAATACTTTTGTTCGGCGGAATCCAAAAGCGTTTGCAAATCGTTAAACTTTTGAGTCAGTTCGCTGATTTCGCTTTGGTAGCCCGAAGAGATTTTAGCCGCCTTTTCACACCTTTCCTTTTCAAGCTCCGACAACCTTTCCGCATACACTCCCGAATCGGTCGTTCCCGTTTTAAGGGCGCGTTTATTTATTTCGCTTTTTGCCGAAGAATAAGTTTTTGCGTTTGCCGCAAGATCAATTTTTTCCTGCTTTTGGGCGGCGACGATTTTCGCTTTTACTTCGGCTGACTTTTCTGTCAGCGAATCCTTATACTTGATAAGCCTTTCTTCCTGCGCTCCTGCGACGTTTTCACTTGCTTTTAAAAGGAGCTGCTCGTCGGTAAGCGGAGTGAAAGTCATCCTTACAAGGTTTAACGGCCTTAAATCGGCCGCATTGAAATTTTCGCCCTGCAACCTGTAATAATTGAATATGTCGTTTAATATCGAATAAAGTCCTTCTATCGTGGTCGGCGTTTCAAATTGCATAATTTTCTCCTTAAATTCTGTACTTTACGTTTACGCTTTTTATCTTTGACAGTTCGGGGGATGTCGCGTCGCTGAAAACGGTAAACGTAAACTTTTCGGCATAAATTAACGGCCTTGCTTCGGGAAGATTTCCCCCGCAAAAAAAGGTGCGTTCCACTCCGTCGCCGCTTACCCTGACCTTAACTTGCGAGTCGCTTTCCACAGTTAGCGAGTATAACGTTTTTTTGCCGCTTACTTCAAAGTCAAGCGGAATACTTTGCCAACTTCTTTTACCTTTGCACACCGTTATTTCGCCTAAATCCCCCGTAGTCGGCGACACGGTTTTGCCGCCCGACAAAAGATAATCTCCGTTTATAAAACAGTCTGTTTCGTTCACAACGTCAAAGCAGTAAATTTTCCTTTCGCCTTCTACCGACACCGGTAAAAGATAAAGGTTGTCGCTAACTTGCGCTTCTCCGCAAGGCACTACGGGAAATTTATCTAATCCGCTTTTCACTTTTTTTACCCTTTTACCGTTAAACTTATTAAATCCGTTCACTCCGAAAAAGTACATTTCGTTTCCCGAACTTTTAAAAGTTTCGGGCAAAATTTTAAATGGTGCAACTCCGCAGTCCTTTATTACGTAGTCAAGATCTTCGCCGGATACGCTTATTTTAACTATTCCCCTTTTCATAACGGCGTAAAGTTCGTCTGAAATTACCGCAAAGCCGATTACCGCACCGTAACCGCCCGAAGGATATAAAAAATTTTTTGCATCGACGTTTATTTTATCGCCCGTATAAGCCGCTTCGCCGCAAACGATTATTTTATTCCCTTTTGCGATAAACAGCACTCCCTTATACACCGTATAAGCCGCACCCTTCGGAACAGATATAAAAGCCGCCGAATCATTTAATAAATACGCTCCCTTTTTACCCACAGCCGCAACCGTGTTTTTACCGTCGTAAATACAGCAAAACACGTCGGGTGCGGAAGAAAACGCCGGTACTCCGTAAGGCTTAACGCCGTCAGCGGTATCTCTGTAAAGTTTGCCGTCCGAACAATAGTAAAGCGGAAAACCGACGTCGTACGCCTTAACGCACGTTATTCCGTGTTTGAGTTTTCCGCTATTTGAAACGCTCGGGGCGGGGATAAGCGTTTTACCGATTGCATAATAACTTTCGGCGATTTGAGTTATTTCGTTAAAATCGTCAAAAGAATAATTTTTACTTTTCCCGTTGACCTTTAAAAACCCGCCGTTCATATAAACTCTCTCCCTTTTAAGGTTGCGCTTTTTTTCGGGACAGCCTGTTTTATTCCTTTTTCATAGCGATCCCGCCACATAAGACTTTCTTCAAACGCCCTTGCCGTAAGCGAATACTCAGCCGCCACACCGTAAGCGATTATTCTCGAAGGAATGTCCCTTTCTTCATAGCCGACGTTATCGTTTAAATCATAC
>JAXFZW010000138.1:0-4430 GCA_034184645.1 Clostridia bacterium
ATCTTTTACGGTTGATACGTAGCCTTTTGGTTTATTCATAATATAATAGTCGAACTTTTTAACGTTATTTACGGTTTTACCGGAAACTTTAACACTATCACCGTTTTCAACTTCGTCGCCAAGATTTGCGATATTTCCGTTTATAATAACTTCGCCGTTTTTAATAAGTTCATCTGCCGCACGCCTTGAACAAACACCGCTAGTTGCCAAAAATTTATTGATTCTCATTTGTTTTCCTATGAATAAGTTTTTATATACTTATCATATTATATAATTTTTCAGTATAAATCAAGTTATTTTCAATATAAAATTCTATTTTACCGACCTCAGAATTTTTAACTATCGGAGATTTAATATCTTTATTTATATTATAAACTATTTTTAATTTTTTGTATTCATTATCGTTTAACGGTAAAACAACGTCATTTTTTACATAAACAGGCATTTTTTCATTAGAACCGTTAATATCAATAAAATCTATTACATTATCGGAATCAATAATTTTCCTTGGCAAATAATTGTCAAAACAGTTATCAAGTAATTCTTTTGATCTCTCAAACATTGGCGGACAGTTTAAAACAACCGAAACTAATTCAATACCGTTTCTTTCACAACTTGTAACAAGGCATCTGCCTGCTTTTTTTGTAAAACCCGTTTTAATTCCCGTCGCACCATCAAGAGAATTTAACATTTTATTCTTATTTAATAGAACTCTCTTTGTATTACGAGTCGAAAAAGGAATAACTGCGCGCTTAGTTGAAACAATTTCTTTAAAATCATTATTTTTTATTGCATAACGCGATATTAATGCCAAATCATACGCCGTTGTATAATGAGAATCATTATGAAGCCCATGCGGATTAACAAAATGAGAATTGATGGCACCTATTTCAAGCGCTTTTTCATTCATTTTTTCAGCGAATTTTTGTATCGAACCCGAGCAAAAAACTGCTAAGGTTTCAGCACAATCATTACCTGATCTAAGCATTAACCCGTACAGTAAATCCTTAACGCTTAAAATTTCACCGGCTTCAAGATAAATACTTGAACCTTCAATTCCGACCGTTTCTTTTCCGACAACAACTTTATCGTTTAAATTACAATTTTCAATTACAATAATTGCCGTTAATATTTTTGTCGTACTTGCCATAAATTTTTTTTGGTTTATATTTTTAGCATATAAAACTCTTCCTGTTGAAACTTCCATTACAATTTCAGACGAATTCTCGGCAAAAACCTTTTTATTGTTATTAAAAAATGTTATATTGACAGACATAATAACACCGAAAACAACAAGTAAAAATAAAATGATTTTGTTTTTTGTTTTAAGCAACCTTATCACTCCTTAATTTTATCAATAATATCAAGCGTTTTATCTACGATATAATCGAGAGAATTTTGTTCGGCAATTATTTTATACTCGCCTTTTTCATTTTTAATTAAAAAACCGCACGGTTTAACGTAGGCAAATGATCCGTTTCCCGCCGAAAACGGATACGTTTTATTTTTTGTAAAAATTCCGTTTTTACCATACTCCCCACCTCCTGTTAATACGCCAAAACATATTTTTGATACCGGATAAAGAAAATCACCGTCCTCTGTTTTAATTGCCGTGCCGACTACCGTATTTGCCGTAATAATCTTTTGAAGGTTATCCATCGCAGTAGAAACAACTTCCTCTATTTTATTTGAATTATTTTTTTCCAAAGACCTTCCCCCCTATTGTTCTAAAAATAGATAATATAACAACTAAAAGATTAAACGATATAGTTGTTTTAATAAAAAAATTTAAATTAAAATTTCCTTTATTTACCGATGTTTTCCCGTCAATAATTAAATAAGGTTTTCTATTTTTTATTATCGGTAAAAAAATATTTTTTAAGTATTCTAATGCAAAAAAAATTGTTGTAAATAAAACTGTATTATTATTACGAACTGAAATATTATATTTAAAATTTATAAAACAGAAATCTTTATATATTTTTATCCCATTTCTTTTTGTAAAAACAGAAAATAAATTTATTTTAAATAATGTTTTATTACCTATTTTAACAATTATTTTAAAACTATTTATTTCAATATTAAGTTTTAAAAATAGAATACCGAAGAATTTAACCTTTAAAATCAAACTTTTAATTTTAGATGAATACTCAAAATAAAAAGTTAAATACAACGGAAAAATAAGTGCCGAATACACTAAAATACTTGTTAAAAGCACAATTATATTATTCGCATATAAATTTTTTATATGTAAAAAGCAGTCCGTAAAACGAACTGCTTAATTAACTAAAATTCAATATATTAAAAAGTTTCTACATCTTCGCCGTCAAGGAAATCAGGTTTTTCTTCGTCTTTGATATCAGGTAAATCAAAATCATCATCCTGAGCGGAATTAGTTTCGGTTGCCGCTGTTTCATCAACAAAAACATCCTTTTTATAAAGATAGTCATCGTCATCATTTGTATGTAACAGAGAGATTTTGTTTATCAGTTCCTCATAATCCGGAAGTTCGTCAAGAGAAGAAATTTGAAATCTTTTTAGAAATTCGTCCGTAGTTCCAAACAAAACGGGACGACCTATTGCGTCTTTCCTTCCCACCGGCTCAATTACTCCGAGTTCAAGAAGTTTTTGAACGGCATACTCACTGTTTCCACGTATTTCTTCTAAATCGATTCTTGTAACCGGCTGTTTATACGCAATAATTGCGGCAACTTCAAGCATGCTTTTGGTTAATTCCTTTTCTTTTATCGGATTAAGAACAGCCGAAACGTCATCGGCATATTTAGGATTAGAGCAAAATTGAAGTTTTTTATTAAAAGATAAAAGCTGCACACCGCTGTCGCCCGAGTATTTTTCTGTAAGTTCTTTAACCGCGGCGTTAATTTCTTTTTCGGAAACTTCAAGTTTTTCGGCAATTTCAGCAATAGGAACTTGCTTGCCCGACACAAAAAGTATAGACTCAATTATATTCGTCAATTTCTCCGAGTTCTTCATTTCTATCGTCCCTTAAATATAATGTAATATCATCAAACATTCCACGCTGCTCGGCGGTTATGTATTGAAGTTTTAATAATTCAAGCATTGCCTGAAACGTCGTAATAAGTTCGTTTTTTGTATAGTGATGCGGAAACATCTCAAAAAAACTTACTTCTTTTTTATCTAAAAGCACAGCACGAATTTGATCGACTTTGTCTTTTACGGTAAAAACTTCCTTTGGAATTTCCTTTAACACGTTGTCCTGGCGTCTTTTATCGTCAACACGCATCAAAAGTTTGGAAAAAGCCGCAATCAAACCGTCAAGATTAAACTTATTGTAAATAACTTTAACTTCGCCTACGTCATCGTCAGGTTCTTTATAAAACCTATCGACGTTCTCCTGCTTTTTAAGTTTTTCACTTGCTTCTTTGAATATTTTATATTCTTCAAGTTGACGAATAAGCGCCTGTTCGGGGTCTTCTTCATCAACAATTTCCTCAACTTTCGGAAGAATCGCTTTTGATTTGATTTCAAGCAGAGTTGCTGCCATATTAAGATATTCGCTTGTCTTATCGACGTCAAGCACAGAAAGACCGTCCATATATTTTAAAAACTGGTCGGTTACTTCCGAGACAAAAATATCTTTAATCTCAATTTGCGCTTCCTTAATAAGATGAAGAAGTAAATCAAGTGGACCTTCAAAATTTTTAAGTTTAGTAGAATAGTCGACTACCGACTCGAATTCCGCCATTAAACGCTCCTTTTATAAATCGTTTCTGACCAAGTCTTCATAGGTCTGCTTCTTTACTGCATAATAAGATTTACCGTCTTTAACGAAGACAACAGGCGGAATCAAATTTCTATTGTAATTGCTTGCCATCGAATAGTTATATGCTCCCGTTGAAAAAACGCACAAATAATCACCTTTTTTCATCTCGGGAAGTTTAACGTCTTCGGCAATAATATCGCCGCTTTCACAACATTTACCCGCAATAGTATAAATTTCCGTACCGTTATCAAACATTTTCAGTGGGTTTTTTACAGTATATTTTGCCTGATATAAGGCAAATCGCGGATTTTCAAACATTCCGCCATCGATTGCAAGATACTTTTTTAAGTTAGGAATATTTTTTACCGCGCCAACCTTATACACGGTAATTCCCGCCTCACAAACAAGTGATCTACCGGGTTCAATAAACACTTCCGGAACGGGAAAATTTAATTCGGAACATTTATCCTTAACCCTGCTCAGCAATAAAACGAGCATGTTTGTGTAATCATCAGGAGTAAATTCCCTATCACCGTTAGCATACCAAACGCCAAAGCCACCGCCTAAATTCAACGAATTAAAAACAATTCCCATTTTATCTTTAAGTCTGCAATAATAACTTATCATTTTGTCGGCAGCAAGAAGAAATGATTTTTCTTCAAAAATTTGCGATCCTATATGACAA
>JAXFZW010000139.1:0-2911 GCA_034184645.1 Clostridia bacterium
TATTGTAGTTTTTTGCTGTTTTTTAAGCGATTGATAAAATTTACCTTTTGAGCGATTTCTTTATTCATAAATTTCAATGTCATTTATATTTACAATAACGTACGCCGATAAATACTCTACCGCCATTTCACTAAAAACTATATGCGGTGGAATTGATAAATTTGCATCGGAAATCAAATAAATTTTTACGTAATTTGTCGAAATTTCGTTGTCTTCATTATATGAAAGCATTACCTTAACGGCTTTGCAATATTCTGCTTCTTTATTAAGATACTCTTTTAAATTTTTTTCAAGCAAAACACTCTTTTTAGTAAGCGTGTAGTCTAAAAAACCTTCTTGAAAATTTATCTCATTATTACTGAAAATCCGGTTCAAATCAAAACTATTATTTTTTAGTAAAATTACGGGCTTTAATAAAACGATCAACGTCATAATTCCAACTAAACTTTTTATAATTAAAGAAGTTTTACCACGTGGCAAAATCGCAAAAAGTACAACCGTTAAAAAAACTATGCCCGTTATACTTAAAATCCACTCGCTCATAAAACACCGTTGGCGGTAAAAATCATCATTAAAACCGTTAAAAAGAACATAAATCCGACAATCAAAAATGTTGCCAAAACAAACGTCAATTTTTTTGATAAAAAAGTACAGAATCCGGATATTCTTTCATCGGAAAACGATTCTGTTACCGAAGCGGTGAAATTAAGCAATAATGATATAGCGGCAATCAACGCAACCGTCGATAATAACGTATAAAATATTAAAAAAACAGTCGTAAGTCCTACCGTATTTTTAATCAATACGCTGCCTGCGATTACAATATCAAATCCGTCTTTTAAAAACCCACCGACTATCGGAACTGAATTTGACAAAACGTATTTTGCCGCCTTAACTGAAATTCCGTCGTATGAAGCGCTGCCTATTCCCTGAACAGTTAGAAAAACACCGTACACGGAAATCGTTATTCCGAAAATCCATTTAATAACCGAAGTAAAAAGTTCAGAAAATTTTTTTAATTTTATTTCTTTTGAAAAATAAGATAGAATACCGAACACGGTTGATACTCCGATAAGCGGTATAACGACAACTCTCATAATCTGCATTATTCCGCCTGATAAAAAAGCAACTGACGGTTTAAATGCAACAGCGGACGTATTTGCACCTGAAGCAAGCATCAATGTAATAATTATGGGTGACATAATTTCATTTAATTTCGTTAGGTTTTCAATGTCGTTTTTAACATTTATAACAACGGACGTAAAAAGACCTATTAAAATTATAACTATAACTGAAAAACAGGCTATGAATATACTTTCGTATACGCTATCGGATAAAAAACTTCCCCTTGTTCCATTTAAAAAAGATAAAAAAACCGCTACGGCAATTACACTTAAAATCGGCGCTATTAGGCTTTTTATTTTAACGAAAAACGAGTTTAAAATAAACGATCCAACCCCGTTAAAATCAAATTCAAATTCCCCGTTAAGCATTTCCCATATTGTCGTCGTTGCACTTTCGGAACCACCGACAATATTTTCATAATATTCATCTAATTCCGTAAGATCCAAATTCTCCATTTGTTCATTAACGTTATCCGTAAGCTCGTCCGCTTTCGCTGTTATTGATACCCCAAATGACGCTAAAAATGATACTGATAATAATATAATCACTATAATTTTTTTCATTGAAGCATCACCTTTATAACGTTAACAACCGAATATAATATCGGAATCGATACCGAAAGTATAATTATTTTGCCTACAAAAATAAGTTTGTCCGCAAGTCCCTTTAACCCCATGTCCTCAATTGTGCCGGCAGCAAATTCCGTTAAGTAGCCGATAGACGTTATTTTTACAATTATAACTAATATTTCATTATCAATTCCGGTTAAACTTTTAAGTTCAATAAAAAAATTTACAGTATCAGATAAGTATCTTACGGAAAATCCTAAAACGATTACTCCCACACAAACAAGCGCAGGAACGGTTAACTCACTATTGACGGTTTTAAGATAAGTAATAATTATCGCGCCGATTATTGCAATGCCGATTATTTTAATCATTTAAAACAACTCAAAAATATTTTTCATTGTATCGAATAGATCGCTTATCATACTGACGACGATTGTCAAAACAAGTACAAGACCGGCGATTGAAACAATAGTGGCAATGTCGTCCCTGTCACTTTTTTTGAGAATCTGTGTTATAACGGCAATTAAAATGCCGATAGCCGCAATCTTGAAAATTACCCCTACATCCATATTTCACCTAAAAGGAAACGACAAGCATTACCAACCCAAGTAAAAAACCAAGCTTAACATACAGATTCTTATATTTTTTTTCTTCCTGTTCGCTTTCGGTTTTCAATTTAAGAAGTTCATTTTTTTTGGCGGTAAGAAATTCGTTTTGTGATTTTTTATCCGATTTACCCAGCAACTTTTCGTATTCTTCAAAAAAAATTTTATCCTCTGGTTTTAGATATTGCGGATAATTATAATCTGATTTAATAATCTTTTTTTGTAAAATAACATAAAAGTCATTTGAATTGACACTTTCTTTTTCGATTAAAGTCAATAATGATTTTGAAGAAAAAGAAATTTCGTCCAGCATTTTTTCATTAAAATTATAAAAAGTATTATAAAAACTTTTTCTTTGAGTGAATTTAACTGATAATCTGTAACCGATAAATGTTGACAGTATAAAACCGATAACTCCAAAATAAACATTCATAACGTATTAAAATCTCCGTCATAAATATTTTCAAGTTCACCGAGTTTCCCATTTTTTAAAACTACGTATCTGTCAAAAACATTTTTAATAAAAACAGGCTTTTTAACAACTTCCGTAAGTGATGCTGCATGACATGTTGAAATAATTTTTATACCGCTATTGACCGCGCTTAAAGCACA
>JAXFZW010000140.1:0-4680 GCA_034184645.1 Clostridia bacterium
TATACTCGTAGAACTCAAAAGTCTTACCAAAAAAGATTTTATCGATATTTTGACTACTCCGCAAAACGCAATTACCATGCAGTATAAAACGCTTCTTAAAGTGGATAACGTAGAACTTGAATTTGCTCAGGACGCCATCGAGGAAATTGCCGCAATCGCCGAAGATATGAACTTAACCAGCGAAGACATCGGCGCAAGAAGACTTCATACCGTAATGGAAAATCTTTTGGAAGACGTTTCTTACGAAGCGGGCGGCGACGAACCTTATAAAAAGGTAGTTGTCGACAAAGATTACGTCGTTAAAAAACTCGGCGTAGATAAAAAGGCCAAAGACTTAAAGAAATATATTCTCTGATAAGGAAAGCGATATGATAAACATACCAAAGGGAACGAAAGACGTTTTGCCGCAGGACTCATACAAGTGGCGTTTTGTTGAAAATGCCGCAAGGGAGACCGCAAAAATATTCAACGTAAAGGAAATTCGTACGCCGACTTTCGAGCATACCGAAGTATTTCTTCGCGGCATAGGTGAAACGACTGACGTCGTAAACAAGGAAATGTACACTTTCACCGACAAGGGCGACAGGAGCATTACCTTAAAACCCGAAGGAACTGCTGGGGTTGCAAGGGCGTTTGTTGAAAACGGTTTAAGCAATTCCGCTCTTCCGCTTAAAACGTACTATATAACAAGTTGTTTCCGCTACGAGCGTCCGCAAGCGGGAAGACTGCGTGAGTTTCACCAGTTCGGCGTTGAGTTTTTCGGCTCGTATTCGGCGGAAACCGATGCGGAAGTAATTATTCTCGCAAAAACCTTCCTTGAAAAGTTAGGACTTACCGACTACGTGCTTAATATCAACAGTATAGGTTGTAAGGAATGCAGAAAGGAATACCACGCCGCACTTAAAGAGTATTTGAAAAAGAACTTCGACGCACTTTGCAAAAATTGTAAGGAAAGGTTTGAAAAAAATCCTTTAAGGGTGCTTGACTGTAAGGAAGAAGAATGTAAACTTATTGCGGCGGGCGCACCGAGTATTCTGGATTACTTATGCGACGACTGCAAAGCGCACTTTGAAAAAGTAAAAAAACTTCTGACTGCGGCGGGCGTAAAATTTAACGTCAACGACAAAATCGTCAGGGGACTTGATTACTATACTAAAACGGTATTTGAATTTACAACCGACTGTATAGGCGCACAGAGTACGGTTCTCGGCGGCGGCAGATACGACGGGCTTATCGAAGAACTCGGCGGCGGTAAAATGCCGGGGATAGGCTTTGCGGCAGGTATTGAAAGATTGCTTTTGCTTACCGAAGCCACGGGGGTAAAAATTCCCGATGACGAAAAGGTACAAATTTATGTAGCACCCATAGGCGAAACAGCGGCGTTTAAGTGTTTTGAAATTGTAAACGATTTAAGGGCTAACGGAATAATTGCCGAAACCGACCATTTGGGAAGGGGCATTAAATCGCAGTTTAAATACGCCGATAAAATAGGCGCAAAGTACGTCGCCGTTATGGGTGAAGACGAACTGAATAAAGGTGAAATTAAAGTAAAAAGCATGGCGGACGGCAATGAAACGTTTGTCAAAGTCGAAAATCTTTTAAACTTTATCAAAGGATAAATTATGGAAGAAATCGGTGTGGTAATAAAGACCGAAGGCGAATACGCCAAAATACAGGTCGATAAAAGATCAGAATGTAAAAAATGCGGTATGTGTGCGTTTCCGAAAAACGCCGACAGCGTGGTTTTCCGTGCTGAAAACAAAGTAGGCGCAAAGGAAGGCGACAAAGTAAACATAATTACCGCAGAAAAGGGCAAGTGGCTCAGCATGCTGCTGGTGTTCGGTGTGCCGCTTATCATTATAGGCGTCGTTTTTCTTATTGCGTTTTTGAATTCCTGGTCTGAAATAATTATGCCCATCGTAGGGCTCGGCGCAATTATAATCTGGTTTATCGTTTTGGGAATTCTCGATAAAAAACTTAAAAAATTAAATGCCTTTACAACCGAAATAACGAGTATAATAAGCGACGTTTCGGAAGACAATACTAATGACTCCGCAAATACGGTATCGGATGAAAATTCCGAGAAAGATGCGGAGTAAAGGAGATTTTATGGCAATTATAAATATAACGAGTGTAGAAGAATTCAAACAGGAATTAGACTGCGAAAAGCCTGTTCTCGTTGACTTTTGGGCAACGTGGTGCAATCCTTGTAAAATGCTTGCGCCCGTAATTCACGAGTTTGCGGAAGAAATAGGCGACAAGGTAAAAGTTTTAAAAGTTGACGTCGACGAAGTAATGTCGCTTTGCTACGAGTATAGCGTGGCGTCGATTCCAACCGTTATGGTATTTAAAAACGGTCAAATGGTCGAAAGACAAGTAGGACTTACCACTAAAGCGGGACTTTCCGACTTGGTGATTAAACATTTATAAAAAGTTAATCAAACAAAGGAGAAATTATAATGATTGATTTATCCGGACTCAAAATAGCAGATCCCGAAATGTACGAAGGTTTGCAAAAGGAACTAAAAAGGCAAAGGGACAATATCGAACTTATCGCAAGCGAAAACTTCGTTTCCGAAAACGTTTTGCTGGCGGCGGGCAGCCATCTTACCAACAAATATGCGGAAGGTTATCCCGCACACAGATACTACGGCGGATGTGAGTTTGTAGATATTGCCGAAAACCTTGCGATAGAGCGTGCAAAAAAACTTTTCGGGGCGGAACACGTAAACGTCCAACCCCACTCCGGCGCAAATGCGAACTTTGCGGTTTACTTTGCGGTGCTTAATCCCGGCGACACGCTTCTCGGAATGAGCCTTGCCCATGGCGGACACTTGACGCACGGAAGTCCCGTGACTGTTTCGGGAAAGTATTTTAAATCGGTAGGCTACGGGGTCGGCGAAGACGGAAGAATAAATTACGACGACTTGGAAAAACTTGCCCTTGAAGTGAAACCGAAAATTTTAGTTTGCGGCGCAAGTGCGTATCCGAGAATAATCGACTTTAAAAGAATAAGAGAAATTTGCGACAAAGTCGGGGCGTATATGATGGTTGACATTGCGCATATCGCAGGGCTCGTTGCAACTGGACTTCATCCAAGCCCCGTGCCGTACGCCGATTTTGTTACGACCACCACTCACAAGACTTTAAGGGGTCCCAGGGGCGGTATGATAATGTGCAAGGAAAAATATGCAAAACTTATCGACAAGGCGGTTTTCCCGGGAACTCAGGGTGGTCCGCTTATGCACATAATCGCCGCAAAGGCAGTCGCTTTGGGTGAAGCGTTATCTCCGGAATTTAAAAATTATCAACAACAAATTCTTAAAAACGCAAAGGCGATGAGCGAAAAGTTTTTGTCGCTCGGTATAAAACTCGTTTCGGGCGGCACGGATAACCACCTTATGCTTTTGGACTTGTCCGATGAAGAAGTTTCGGGTAAAGATCTCGAAATCCTTTGCGACAAGGCGCATATAACGCTCAATAAAAACGCAATACCTTTCGACAAAAGAAGTCCTTTTATCGCAAGCGGCGTTCGTATCGGTACGCCCAGCATAACCACGAGGGGCTTTAAGGAAGAAGATTGCGAAAAGATAGCCGAACTCATCACCAAGATTATAAAGGAAAAGGAAGCGGCGCTCGATTACGTAAGTGCGGAAGTTAAAAAGCTTACCGAAAAGTATCCGCTTTATCAGGACGTCATTAAATAAAAGGGGTGCTTACAATGAAATATCAATCAACATTGTCATTACTTGAAACCGAAGTCGCCATCAAATACATAAAGGACACGTTTGAAAAGGAACTTGCCAAAGAACTTTGCTTAACGAGAGTGTCCGCACCGCTTTTCGTGTTTCCGGAAACGGGACTAAACGACAACCTTAACGGATACGAACGCGCAGTACGTTTCGACATACTTAAACTTAAAAAGGAAGTCGAAATCGTTCAGTCGCTTGCAAAGTGGAAAAGAATGGCGCTCGCAAAGTACGGGTTTGAAGTTCATACGGGGCTTTATACGGATATGAACGCAATTCGCCGTGACGAAGACCTTGACGAACTGCACTCCGTTTACGTCGATCAATGGGACTGGGAAAAAATTATTCTTCCCGACGACAGAAAACTTCCGTACTTAAAAAAGACGGTAAAAAGCATATACAAGGCACTTAAAAAACTTTCAAAAAAGGTAAACGAAAAATACCCTTCGTTAAAACACGACTTGCCCGACAACATTACTTTCGTGTCGACCAGGGAACTTGAAGACATGTATCCGTCGCTAACTAGAAAGCAGCGTGAAAACGAAATTTGTAAAAAGTACGGGGCGGTTTTCCTTTACCGCATAGGTTGGGATTTAAAAGACGGTGCGCCACATGACGGCAGGGCGGCTGACTACGACGACTGGAAACTCAACGGCGATATACTTTTATGGTACGAACCGCTCGGTCGTGCGTTTGAAATTTCGTCGATGGGTATCAGGGTTGACGAAGAAAGCCTTTACCGTCAGTTAAAAAAGAAAAAAGAACTTTATAAACTCGAAAATCCGTATTGTAAAGACATAATCGCCGGCAGGTTGCCTTTGACTATCGGCGGCGGAATAGAACGCTGAAGATGTATGCGAATCGATAAGAATATACCTGAGGAACGTATTTCTCGTACATCCACGCGCTGACTTCAACCGACACCGCTATA
>JAXFZW010000141.1:0-4271 GCA_034184645.1 Clostridia bacterium
ACCGAAGGAGAATTCGAGTTCGGACTTTCCGTTATTTCCGACGTGTTAAAAGGTGCGCAAAATCCCTTTGATATGGCTAAAACTTATTAAAAACCGTTGACAAAAAAATCAAAGGGTGTTATTATAAACGTAATTTGTAAAGGCGCTGACGAAGGGTGAGCGGAACGTACGCTTAATAGAGATGCGGCGGTTGGTGTAAGCCGTAAGCGGAAATCCGTTTCTGTAACTTCCGAGCCGAAGGAAAGAAGCCTTTATTATATAAGGTGGTAGAATCCTTCCGTAATTGCTGCGTTAAAAGCATAAGGGTTGATAGACCCCGAAGTGGCCGAAAGGCAAAATGAGTGGTACCGCGGGTAATGTGCTCGTCTCATAATGAGACGGGCATTTTTTATTTCCCGCAAGGAGAAGTTTATGACGAGTAAGGGACTTAACGAAAAAATTTCGCAAATGGCACGCAGAATAAAAGAACTGCGTGAAATCGAAGGACTTTCCGCTGCGTATATGGCGGAAAAATGCGGCGTTTCCGAAGACGAATACGTCGCCTGCGAACGTGGTGAAAAAGATTTAAGCTTTGCTTTCCTTTATCTTTGTGCGGGCGCTCTTTCGGTAAACGTGACCGAACTTATCGAGGGCGAAACGCCAAAACTTAAATCGTACACGGTGACGCGTAACGGTTCGGGACAAAAAATTTCCCAAGCGCACGGCATGACTTACTACAACATGGCGTACGCATTTCAAAACCGTATTGCCGATCCGCTTTTCGTCGTCAGCGAATATAAGGAAGAAGCACAAAATAAGCCCATAGAATGTACCGTTCACAAGGGGCAGGAGTGCGACCTCGTTATCGACGGATACCTTAAAGTTCAGGTAGGCAATCACACCGAAGTTTTAGGCCCCGGCGACAGCATTTATTTTGACTCGGCAACACCGCACGGCATGATTGCCGTAAACGGAAGGTCATGTCTTTTTTATGCGATAGTGTTAAATCCTACGGGCGAACCTATACCCGAACTTGAACCCGACAAAACCGTCGTCGGTGAAGTTGCCGACAGGGATAAAGACTCTGACAGAATTTACAAAAAATTTATCGACGTCGTTGAAAACGAAAACGGCACGCCCATTTCGATAAAGTTCAAAAACGACGAGCATTTTAACTTTGCTTTTGACCTTGTCGACGCACTCGCCGAAAAGCATCCCGAAAAACTTGCCATGCTGCACGTTTCAAAGGACAAGACCGAAAGAAGGTTTACTTTTGCGGACATGAAAAGGGAATCCGCTCACGCTGCAAATTACTTTAAAAGCATAGGTATTAAACGCGGCGACAGAGTGCTTCTTATACTAAAACGCCACTATCAGTTCTGGTTTTCAATGTTAGGACTTAATAAACTCGGCGCAATCGCTATCCTTGCGACCAACCAGTTGCAGGAACACGACCTTTCCTACCGCTTTAAAACGGCGGGAATCACCGCGGTTTTATGTACTGCCGACGGTGACACCGCTCATCAGGTTGAACTTGCAGAACGTGAATACGACGGGTTAAAAAATAAAATTATCGTCAACGGAACTCGCGAAGGCTGGCGTACGTTTGACGAAGAATACGATAAGTTCGGCGACGAATATCCGAGAACGGAAGATGCCCCCGGCGGAGACGACACCATGCTTATGTTCTTTACGTCCGGAACTTCGGGATACCCGAAAGCCGCCGTACATAATTATAAGTACGCTTTGGGACATTTCCATACGGCAAAATACTGGCACTCGGTAGATCCAGACGGCTTGCACTTTACCATATCCGATACGGGATGGGCAAAGTCAATGTGGGGAAAGTTATACGGTCAATGGATGTGTGAAGCGGCGACTTTCGTTTACGACTTTGACAGGTTCGACGCAGCAGATATTTTGCCTATGTTTGCAAAATACAAAATTACGTCCTTCTGCGCTCCGCCTACAATGCTCAGGATGATGGTAAAACAGGATATAAGCAAGTACGATTTTTCTTCGGTTAAGCATATGACTACCGCAGGCGAAGCGTTAAACCCCGAAGTTTACCGTCAGTTTGAAAAACTTACGGGACTTCAAATACACGAAGGTTTCGGTCAGTCGGAAACGACAATGCTCGTAGGCAACCTTATCGGTGCGCCGCACAAGGTCGGTTCGATGGGTAAGCCCGCACCTATTTACGACATCGACATAGTTGATGAAAACGGCAAATCCGTTCCCGTCGGCGAAGTGGGCGAAATAGTCGTAAACGTCAAAAACGGCGCGCCTAACGGACTGTTTACCGGCTACTACATGGACTTCGATAAGACTATGGAAGTGTGGCACGACGGATTTTATCATACCGGCGATACCGCATGGCGTGACGAGGACGGCTACTACTGGTACGTAGGCAGGGTTGACGACGTTATTAAATCGTCAGGTTACCGTATAGGACCGTTTGAAATCGAAAGCGTAATTATGGAACTTCCTTACGTTTTGGAATGCGGCGTTTCCGCAGAACCCGACGAAGTAAGGGGACAGGTTGTTAAGGCGAGCATCGTTCTCGTAAAAGGCAAGGAAGGTACTGACGAACTTAAAAAAGAGATACAAAATTATGTCAAGGAAAAGACCGCACCTTATAAATATCCGAGAATCGTCGTTTTCCGTGACGAACTTCCGAAAACCGTATCGGGCAAAATAATCAGAAGTAAACTTTAATAAAACCTAACCGAAAAGACCGCTTTTAGCCAAAAAGCGGTCTTTTAAGTTTTTAAATTGATATTTACAAACGAAATATGTATGATATAATAAAATAGATATAATATAGTAAATCTTTGCGTAGGTGGGAAAAGTGAAAAAGATTTTTATTTGCCTGATAACCGTTCTGTTTTCGTTGACCGTGGTTTTCAGCGGAATTTTCGGGTGTTTTAACGAAAGTAACAGCGCTGCGGATTTCGTTGTTAAGGAGGACGGCACTATAATCCCCGGCCCCGGAGAACAGGGCGGGCAAGGCGGAAACGGCGGACAGGGTAGTCAAGGCGAAAGCGGCGGAAACAGCGGAAGCGGCGAAAGCGGCGGAAATACCGAACCTGCACCCGCAACTCCAAACGGTTATACCGAAGGACTTGCGTTTAACTTGCTTTCAAACAATACGTACAGCGTAGGCGCAGGCTCTGCTAAAAATAAAAGCACGGTAGTTATTCCTAAAAAGTATAACGGGAAAATAGTTTCCGCATTTAACGAAAACGACAAGTTTACAAACCTTGAAAAACTTTACTATACGGGTACTGCTACCGAGTGGTCGCAAATCGACGGTCTTACTTCTCTTATGGGTGAAACCGATCTTTATATAAACGAGCAAAAAGTTTCCGAAATCGAGATAAGCGGCGTTTCCGAAATAAAGGACTGTGCGTTTAAGGGATGCGAAAGCCTTACTAAGGTGTCGCTTGATTCTTCCGTAAGCAAAATAGGCGGCGGCGCTTTCGAGAACTGTACTTCGCTTACCGATTTTAATTTGCCTTCTTCGGTCACCGATATAAGGCAAAAAGCACTCAGGGGTGTACCTTCTTACAGCGAATATACCGATACGACAAGAAGCGATATGCAGTACGTTGTTTTTGTCGTAACGAACGTGGCGTATTTTGATCTTGAATCTCACGTGGCAAGGATGAAACAGACGCACGGGGCAAACAATCCCAATTCAAACCGTATGTACGCCTTCGGTGCGGTAGGACCTTTTATACTTAACCACACTATTGAAACCATGCGTAAACAAGTAGATCATTGTTTCGAACTTGCCGAAAAGTACGATATTCCGGTTTATTTCCAAATGGATGACTGTAAAATGTATTTCACTTACAGTACGGGCGGAACGAATTATTTCGGCGACGAAGAAAACTGTATTCACACGGGCAAACTTGACGGCAAACAGTATAAGCACTTTTATGAAGATCCCGATATGTGCGAGTGGGTTGCACTTCCTACCGCAGGTCAGCAATGGGGCGGTCAGCAATACGGTGCGCTTCCCCGTTGGGTAATGGACTGGGGCCCTGCGGAAAACTTTAATCACGTAATAGGCGGCTATCCCTGTTTTAATTCGCCGAGTTATTTGGAGTGGTTTGACAATCAGGTTAAAGAAGGATTTTTGTATCCGCTTATTTCAAACCTTATCAGGCTTAAACAGATGGGAAAAGAATATCTGTTTGCAGGTGTGTCAACGGGGTGGGAAACGATGATTCCCGACTATTCCGCCGACGCCGTAATAACGAAAGGCACTAATTGGTATTACAATA
>JAXFZW010000142.1:0-2898 GCA_034184645.1 Clostridia bacterium
GGCGGCGCTTTACGGAGTAAGCAATATCTCTTTGGGAATCGAATCGCAAGTATTAGACGTTGTCGTTAAAATAGCCGTTATCGGCATAAGTATGACGCTAATTGAATTTGTTACCGGTTTGATATTCATTAAGGGTTGTAAAATCAAACTTTGGGATTACAGCGATCGCAAAGGAAATATTATGGGCATAATTTGCCCGATATTTTCTTTGGCTTGGTTAGTTGTGGGTTCGCTCTATTATTTCTTTATAAATCCGATTTTAATCCAAGGCATTGCTTGGATAAGCGAAAACCTTATTTATACTTACCTTGTGGGGGCGATTATAGGCGCGATTATCGTTGATTTTGCTTATTCCGTTCATTTAGCGACAAAATTAAAAGAATTTACGAAACTTCAAGGATTACGGTTTGAAGAATTCAAAAGAAAATTTAAGGAACGGTACGACGAAAAATGAAAATTGCGCTTATTTGCGACGTGCTTGGTAAACCGAATAACGGAACGACGCTCGCCACGCTTAATTTGATGAATTATCTTAAAAGTCAAGGACATACCGTTTACGTAGTATCGCCTGATACATCGACGGAAGGAAAAGAAAACTATTTTGTCGTTCCGACGCTTAATTTGGGTGCACTCATAAATAAAGTGGTTGCAAGAAACAACGTGTCGCTCGCAAAAGCGGATAAACGGATTTTAACGTCCGTTATTTCAAAAGCGGATATCGTACATTTGCAATTACCTTTTGCTTTATCAAAAGGTGCGGTCAAAATCGCAAAAAATCTCGGCAAACCGATTACGGCGAGTTTTCATTGCCAAGCGGAAAATTTTACCGCGCATATCGGGGCGTTCAACAGTCGTTTGATAAATCATCTCGTTTACAAAAACTTTTATAATAAGGTGTATAGATACGTGGACGCCGTTCATTATCCGACGGAGTTTATCAGGCAGGTGTTTTATAAGCATACGCATATAGAAAAACCGTATTACGTTATTTCAAACGGTGTAAACGACGATTTTTTTGAGAAATCACAATTACCTTGCAAGAACGGAAAATTTACGATAGTTTGCACGGGAAGATACAGCAAAGAAAAAGCGCAAAAAGTTTTAATTAAAGCCGTGGCTATGTCTGAATATAAAGACCGTATCAAAATAATACTTGCAGGCGACGGGCCGATGAAAAACGTCCTTGCCCGTTTTGCACGAAAAAAATGTGTGGATTGTGAATTACGCTTTTTTAACCGAAACGAACTGATTTCCGTTTTGCATAACGCAGACCTTTACGTTCATACGGCGATAGTCGAAATCGAGGCAATCGCCTGTATGGAAGCGATTGCGAGCGGGCTTGTCGCGGTTATAGCAGATTCCGAGCGTAGTGCCACACGCTTGTTTTCTGTGGACGAAAGAACGAGTTTTAAATATAACAGCCCTGCGGATTTATGCCGTAAAATCGAATTCTTTTATGAAAATCCCGACTATATAACCGAATATAAGGATAAATTCAAAAATACAAGTCTGCCTTTCAGACAAGAAAATTGTATGCGGCAGATGGAGCAAATGCTGAAAGACGTTTTGGAAAAAGGTCAAAATGAAAGATAAAATAATTTATTATAAAGACGAATTGAACGACGATTTCGCAAATACGAATATCAAGCAAAAGAAATTACCGCCCGATTACAGATATTTCACGAAAAACCCATTTCGTAGAATTATTGCGTTTATATTCTATCATTTTATTGTAACGCCTATCGTCTTTTTATTCCAAAAGATTGTTTATCACGAGAAAATCGTCGGAAGAAAAAAATTAAAAAAATATCGTAAGGAAGGCTATTTTTTATACGGAAATCATACACGCCTTGCCGGTGACGCTTATACTCCGGCATTAGTATCGTTTCCGAAAAAGGCTTATATCATAACGAGCCCCGATACTGTTTCGATTTTCGGCATCAGAACCATTGTGGAAGATTTGGGTGCGGTACCTGTTCCTACCGGTCAAGCGGGAATGAAGAATTTTATAAACGCCGTTAAACGGCATTCGGGAAAAAACCACGTTATCGTAATATATCCCGAAGCGCATATTTGGCCCTATTATACAAAGATACGCCCTTTCGGCGACGCATCATTTCATTATCCCGCGGAACTGCAAAAACCCGTGTTTACGTTTACGACAGTTTACAAAAAGCGACTTTTCTTTAAGTTTCCCAAAACGACGGTATATATCGACGGGCCGTTTTTTGCTAATTCGGCAAATAATTTAAAACAACGGAAAAAAGAATTGCGTGATTTATGCTTTGAGGCTATGTCAAATCGTTCATTGAAATCTAATTATGAACATGTAAAATACATCAATGAAAACATATAATCAAAGAATGTAAGATTTTAAATAGCGAACCCAGCGTTACCATAATAAAAATGAGCGAAAAGTCATATCGTTATATAAAAGATTTTAAACAAAGAAAGACAAAATAACCTGTCATATAAGTCTTGACAAGCTTAAGATATATGGTATCATAAAATTGTACGAGTATCAAAACGGAAGGTTGACATTTGGGACTTATGGAAGAAGATATAAAAAAAAATTACAGAAACTTAAAAGAGCGATACTCGCAATTAAAAACTCAATATTCAGAAGAAAAACATAGCATTATTGACAAATCAAGGTCAGACTTTGAGATTTTAAAAAACGAGTATAAAATAAATCGTCTTTCCATAAAAAAACCGTTAAAAGCCCAAAAATACCGCTTAAAAATTCAAAACAAGGCAAAAAATCGAAAATTAAACGAACCGCCGAAAAGACGATTGATAGAAGAGATCGGAAACTCTATTACTCACGGCGTCGGAGCATTGATCGCGCTTATATGTTTAATTCTGATGATCGTTAAGTCAAGAAACGGCGTTGCATTA
>JAXFZW010000143.1:0-5558 GCA_034184645.1 Clostridia bacterium
GATTAAAGGACTGCGACCTGTTGATGAAGCGATAATCACGTCAGGTGGTGTATCGGTAAAAGAAATCGATCCTAAAACAATGCAAAGTAAATTAATTCAAGGGCTTTATTTTGCCGGTGAAGTTATTGACGTGGACGCTTTGACCGGCGGGTATAACTTACAAACGGCTTTCATAACCGGTTATGCTGCCGGTAAAAACACTTAAAATTAAGGAGAAAGTATGAAAAACATAAGTATTGCGCTCGACGGACCGTCGGGAAGTGGGAAAAGTACGATTGCAAAATTTTTATCGGGAAAACTCAATATTTTATATCTTGATACAGGTGCTATGTATCGTGCTTGTGCTGTAAAAGCGTTAGAACTTGGCATTGATACGCTTGACGAACAAGGCGTTAAAACCTTTATAAACGATATTGATCTTGAAATAAAATACGAAAACGGATCTCAAAGAACTTTTCTTGACGGGAAAGACGTTTCCGAAAAAATAAGAGAACCACACGTTTCTATGGCGGCATCGAATATTTCAAGTCTTAAATGCGTAAGGCTTAAAATGGTTGAAATGCAAAGACTTATTGCGAAAAAAATGTCTTGTGTTTTGGATGGCAGAGACATTGGCTCGTACGTTTTACCTGACGCAGATTATAAATTTTATATTACCGCAAGCGTTGACGTTCGTGCAAAACGAAGGTTTGACGAATTAAAACTTAAAGGTTTTGCAGTTGATTTTGATAAACTTAAAAACGAAATAGAGCAAAGGGATTATAACGATTCGCATCGTGATTTTGCCCCGCTTACTCAGGCACCGGACGCGGTATTTATCGATACGTCGGACATGACGATAGAACAAGTCGTGGAAAAAGTTTGTTCTTATATTAAATTTTAATTATGTCAATCAAAGGTTTTGGAAGATTTTTAATAGGTTGTTTTAATATTTTTTATCCCTGTAAAGTTCATAATAAAGAGAACTTGCCGCAGGGTAAAGCAATTTTGGTTTGCAATCATTTTAGGGCAATAGATTGCGGTTTTGTTGCAGACGTTTCTTATAAGGACACGTATTTTTTGGCAAAAAGCGAATTATTTAAAAATAAGTTTATAAAAGTTTTTGTAAAGGGTTTTGGCGGAGTACCGGTTAATCGCGGGTCTGTTGATATTAAATCAATTAAAAACTGTATAAATTTATTAAATGAAAATAAAAAACTCGTTATTTTCCCGGAAGGGACAAGGAATAAAACCGGAACAGACGAATTGCAGGAAATTAAGGGCGGTACGGCTTACATCGCAGTTAAAAGTAAAGCGCCCATTGTTCCGCTTTTTATTCTTAAAAAATCCAAATTTTTAAGGAAAACGCATATTATTGTCGGAAAGCCTTTTGAATTTTCCGAATATTATGACGTTAAAACGTCTTCCGAAGACACAGTTAAAATGGAAAGCGTTATTCGTGAGAAAATGCTTGAATCACAGGCTGAATTGAAAAATATCGTTTACGGGAAGAAAAAACACAAAAAATGATTATTTATAAAGGTAAGTACAGCGGTTTTTGTTTTGGCGTCAAGCGTGCAGTCAAAGAGGCTTACTCATTAAAAGGTGACGGAAACTTTTTACTTGGCGAAATTATCCATAATGAAATCGTAAACGAAAAGCTGAAAAACGACGGGCTGATTACCGTTAAAAGTTTAGATGACGGAAGAATAACGTCAGGCTCAAATCTTTTAATCAGAACGCATGGTGAACCTAAATCAACATTTTTAAGGGCAAAAGAAATGGGGCTTAACGTAATTGATTGTACGTGCCCCTTTGTGAAAGAGATACAAAATATAGTTGCCACTCATTATAATAACGGTTATAAAATCGTTATCATAGGCAATGGAAATCACCCGGAAGTAAAAGGGATAAACGGGTGGTGTGACAATAGTGCGTATATTGTCAATAGTGTTGAAGAATTGAACTCGGTTTCGGACAAAAAACTGTGTATAGTTGTTCAAACAACCTATTCAGAGCAAAAATTTGATGATTTAATGAAAAATTTTAATCAAGACGGCTCAAAAATAGTTGATATTTTCAAAACAATTTGTTATACTACCACTAAAAGACAAACTGAAGCGGATTATATATCAAAAAATTGCGATGCGGTAATTGTTCTTGGCGGTGCAAACAGCAACAATACGTCCGAACTTTACGATATTTGTCGTAAAAACTGCATAAATACTTTTAGGGTAGTACGTCCGTCGGAGTTTGATTTTTCAAAATTAAAAAATTTTTATAAGGTAGGAGTTGTTTTCGGCGCATCAACGCCGATAGAACAGTTCCAAGAGGTAGTCTCGTTTATGGAGAACGTCACAGAAGAAGTTAAAACCGAAGAAATCGCTCAAACAGAACCCGTTTCCGAAGTTAAGGAAGCAACCGCGGAAGTTGTAAACGAACAGGTTGCAACCGAAGAAAAAAGCGAGTTTGTTAAAGCAGTTGACGGTATTGTAACAAAAAAGTTTAGACCCGGACAGATAATCCACGCGACGATTTCTTCCGTAAAAGAAGGCGTTGGAATCGACATCTCTCTTTCAAACGCAAAGAAAGATATTTCAGTTGCTCAGGAAGAACTTTTATCTGAGGATATGAGCGCATATAACGTCGGCGACACAATCAGAGTAATGGTCGTTTCGTTAAATCCGCTTAAAGTGTCCGAAAAAGCGATGGGTAAAGTTCTTGCTGAGGAAGCCGATCTTAAAGAAATTGCCGAAGGCAAAATTTTCGAAGCGGTAATCGAATCGTCAAATAAGGGTGGACTTGTTGGTAAATACGGCAGATTTGATGTGTTTGTACCGGCGTCGCAAATCAGGCTCGGCTTTGTTAAAGACCTTGATAAATACGTTGGTAAAACTCTTCGTTTAAAAGCTGAAAAGGTTGAATTCAGAAGACATCAGATCGTTGGTTCGCAGCGTGTTATTTTACAGGCTGAAAAAGATGAACGCGATGCAATCAAGGCTGAAAAAGAAAAAGAATTCTTTGATAATATCGAAGTCGGTGACGTAGTTTTGGGTACGCCCGTAAGATTTGCAAGTTTCGGAGCGTTTATTTCGGTAAACGGTTTCGATTGCTTAGCACATATTTCCGATTTGTCATGGACCGGATGCGATTCTTGCGCCGACGTATTAGAACTCGGAAAAGAATACGAATTCAAAATCTTAAAAATCGATCCTGAAACAAAAAGAGTTTCCGTTGGTTATAAACAGTTGCAACCCAAACCTTGGGATACCGTTATGGAAAGATACAAAGTAGGCGACGTAATCAAAGGTAAGGTTGTAAGAATTGTTCCTTTCGGTGCTTTCGTTGAAATCGAAAAGGGAATTGACGGTCTTGTTCACGTCTCCGAAATTTCAAATAAATGGCTTGAAAATCCTGTGACGGCATTACAGGTAGGTCAGGAAGTTGACGTTAAGATTCTCGGAATCAACCCCGAAAAGGAAAAATTCACTCTTTCGATCAAGGCGTTACTTGCTGATGAAGAACCTGCTGAAAGCGATAAAAAAGCAAAGGGCAAACCTGCTGCTAAAAAGGATGACGAAGAAAATCTTCCCAGAGAATGGAAGGATGAATCCGAAGGCGGTGCGTCAATCGCTGAGCTTTTGAATCAGGAAAAATAATAGTTATCAAAATAATAAAAAAACACGGTAAATTTACCGTGTTTTTTATTTTTAAATTCCATCAATCAATTCTTCAAAGGAAACATTTAATACTTTAATTATTTTTATTATATTGTATAAAGTTGGCTCAACAAGCCCGCGTTCCCACTCACTAACGCGTTGTTGAGTTGTTCCAATCATTTCAGCAAATTTTTTTTGACTAATTCGATTTGTTGTTCTAATTGCTTTTAGGTTATCTCCGAAAGTATTCATAAAATATATAATACACTTTAAATAGTGTTTCATACTTGACATACACTATAAATAGTGTTAAAATTTATTTATGTTAAAGTCTTACGATAAAGGATTTATTACTCTCGCATTTGGAAAATATTATAGAAAAATTGCTAAAAACCTTCTTGAAAGTTATAAAATCTATAATAAGAATCTTCCTTTTGCAGTAATTACTGATAAAGTAGATAAATTCGTAAATAATTTCGATTTTATAATAGTAGATAATCCTAAAAGTAAAGTTTTTTTTAATAAACTTTTTTTAAATGAATATTCGCCGTTTGACAAAACAATTTTTATAGATGCCGACGTACTTGTTTTTACTGATATTTCTTTTTATTTTGATTTATTTTCGGATTTAAACGTTCCTTTTTCTCCGCTTGGAAGAAATTTTATCATTTCGGAACTTGAAAACAGAGTAGGCTATTTTGATTTTGCAAAAACAAAAAAATATAATTTAAAATATACCTATATTTTTAACGGCGGTCTATATTATTTCAATAGAGATGCAAAAAACATTTTTAATTCTGCGCAGGATATTGCACGTCTAAAATATGATTATGGGTTTTCCTTTTCCGGAGATGAGCCATGTTTTGCTCTTGCAATGTCAATCCATAATTCTTTATGCTTAAATAATGATAAATACGGCGCAAAGGGTATGTGTTGGTTTCCGAGGGCGAATAATTTTAAAATAAACGTTAAAACCGGAGAAATATCGTATTCATTTGGCAATACTTTTAATGAAAATGAAACTGCGCTTGTTCATTTCGGAACGTTTAATACTTATAAACCATTTTATAGATCATTAGTCTGGATAATTAAAAGAAAGCAAAATGATTTTGCTTTCTCGGCATATAAAAACAAGGTAATATACTTTTATTTTTATATAATATATAAGGTAAAAAGTCTTTTCAATTTTTTTATAGATTTTACTAAAAGATGCTTTTTGAAATTAAAAAAAATACTTAAAAGGGGAGATAACAAATGAAAATCGATAATTCCGATGTTGCCGTTCTTGTAAACAGTTGCGATAAGTATGTAGATGTGTTAGATTATTTTTTCTTTTTTTTCAAAAAATTTTGGCAATGTCCGTATGCTATATATTTAAATATGGAAAAAGTTCAGTATAAAAATAATCTTTATAATTTTCAAACTTTTACTTTCGGTAAGATTCCTTGGAGTAAAAGATTTATAAAATGCTTAAAATATATGAAAGAGAATTATGTTATAACGTTTTTAGATGATTTTTTCTTACTTGATAATGTAAAACAAAAAATTCTTAACGATTGTATAATTAAAATGAAAAATAATAAAGATATCGGTTATTTTATGTTTGAACCGAACTTCTTTAATGAGTATAACACACCTCCTGAAAATCATTTCTTTAGAAGCCGTAATAAGTATGAAGATTTTTTAGCCTCTGCCCAAATAATATTATGGAGAAAATCTTATTTGTTGCAAGTTTTAAGGTCGAAAGAGTCGCCGTGGGAATTTGAAATATACGGTACGTTTAGAATGCGACATTATAAAGAAAAGTTATATTGTCTTAATACAGATGCAGAACCTGTTTTTCCAATGATTTTACGTGGTGAAAACGCCACAGGTCTTATAGGTGGACGGTGGTGGAAAGGAAACGTTGATTTATTTGCA
>JAXFZW010000144.1:0-12325 GCA_034184645.1 Clostridia bacterium
ATTTAACTTGGGAAAAAGGTTTTGATATAGAAAAACAGCACGTTGACTGCGGAGAACTTGTTTACAATATTTGTGAAGAAGAATATCAAGGCGGAAGCGGTGCCGGTTGCAGTTCAATGGTTTTTTGTTCATATTTATATGATTTGCTTTCATCCGGAAAGATTAAGAACATGTTATTAGTGGCAACAGGCGCTCTTTTGTCCTCCGTTTCGTCACAGCAAGGTGAAAGTATTCCCGGTATCGCGCATGCGGTTGTATTGGAGAGTTAAAAATGACTTTGACAGAAATTTTACTGACTTTTTTAAAAGTATTCTTAGTTGGCGGTGCAATTTGTACGATAGCGCAAGTTTTAATAAATTATACTAAAATTACTTCCGGAAGAATACTTGTTTATTTTTTATTGATCGGCGTTGTATTGCAAGCGTTCGGGTTATATCAGTATTTAGTTGATTTCGGCGGAGCGGGTGCAACCGTCCCGATATCTGGTTTCGGTTATTTACTTGCAAACGGTGCAATGAAAGGGGCAAAGGAGAGCTTGTTTAGCGCAATAACAGGCGGAATAACCGCAGCCGGCATGGGTATAACAGCAGCCATTGTTTTCGGTTATTTAATTGCTCTCATATTCCGTTCAAGGTCTAAAAAGAATTAAATATAAATAAAATATACCGTATGATAGAATGTACGGACAAAAACGTTTATTATAAAAAAAGACGCAAAAAGAAATCAAAAAGATTTTTAAGCGTCTTTTTGGTTTTGGCAGTTGTTGTCGGTGCGTTTTTTTATTATAGAAATGTAATTGAAGTAAATATTATAAATATTTGTACCGATTATCTAAAAGCTTATTCAACGCAATCGGTTAATGAAGCGGTTTTGGAATGTATAAACGACAATCCTTATTCTCAATTCGTAACTATTGAAAAAAACAGTCAGGGCGACGTTGTTCTTATTTCGACTGACTCAATTAAAGTAAATGAATTAAACAAAAAAATTTCTATTAAAACACAAAGTATTTTAGAAGAAAAATTAAAAAGCGGAGTAAAAATTCCCTTTTTAGCATTTTCGGGAATAAAGTTTTTGTCCGGCTACGGTTCTACCGTTGATTTTAAAACAGTATCAATAAGTAATGTCAGTTGTGATTTTGCAGATAAACTGGTTTCTGCCGGAATCAACCAAACTTTACACTCATTGTATTTAACTGTAAAAACCGAGGCAACGCTTAATATGCCGACTGTTAAAAAAAGTGAAAAATGTGAAACAAGCGTGCTTTTAGGCGAGGCGGTAATAGTTGGTAAAATACCTGAAATTTACGTAAAGACGTAAGTTTTATATTTGAATCAATCAGTTGACATTTATTACTTATTATAATATAATTTAAGCAATAAATAAAAACTGTGATGAAGACAGACTTTTCTTAGTTTATAAAGAGAGGGGAACAAGGCTGAAATTCCCTTAAACGACGATCAGTTATTCACTTCGGAGTTTCGTACCGAAATAACAGTAGGCTACGACGGTCGCCCCGTAAAAAGCAAAAACAAGGACCGTATGGTCGAAAATAGGTGGTACAGCGTTTAAAACGCCCTATTATCGGGGCGTTTTTATTTATGGGAGATTTTTATGAACGAGAAATTTGAAGAACTCAAAAGAAAAGCCAAGGCGGAGTCCGAATCTACCGACAATACTAAATCGTTAAACGACGTAAAAACGAAATTTATCGGTAAAAACGGTGAAATTACGGCCCTGCTTAAAACGATGAAAGATATTCCTGCCGAAATGCGTTCGTCATTCGGCAAAATGGTCAACGATTTAAAAAATGAAGTTATGGCATTTTTTAACGAACGTGAAAATGCGTTAAAACAAAAAGAGCTTGAACTTCGTTTGAAAAAAGAAAAGGTTGACATTACGCTTCCGGGTAAAAAACCTGTTTTAGGCTCGCAACACCCGTTAAATATTGTTAAAAATCAAATTATTGACGCTTTTTCGGTTATGGGGTTTGAAATATTCGAAGGCCCTGAAATCGATACGGATTATTACTGCTTTCAGGCATTGAATATTCCGAAAGACCATCCGGCACGCGATATGCAAGATACTTTCTATTTTACCGATAACGTTTTGCTTCGTCCGCACACTTCTCCCGGGCAGGTCAGAACTATGGAAAATAAAAAGCCGCCTATTAAAATTTTAAGTCCCGGAAGAGTTTATCGTGCCGACGACGACGCATCGCATTCACCGATGTTCCATCAAATTGAAGGTCTTGTCGTCGATAAAGGTGTTTCGCTTTGCGACTTAAAAGGACTATTGGATGAATTTGTTAAAATTATGTTTGACGGAGATACGAAAACACGTTTCCGTCCGTCATATTTTCCGTTTACCGAACCCAGCGTTGAAGTTGACGTAACTTGTTGCAAATGTCACGGAAAAGGCTGCAACTTATGTAAAGGTACAGGTTGGATCGAAATTCTCGGCGCAGGCGTGGTAAATAAAAAAGTACTCGAAATGAGCGGTATCGATTCCGAAAAATATTCCGGACTTGCTTTTGGACTCGGAATAGAAAGAATCGCTATGATAAAATACGGAATTTCAGATATAAGAACGCTTTTTGAAAATAACGTCGAGTTCTTAAAACAGTTTGATAGGAGATAATTATGAAAGCACCATTATCTTGGCTTAAAGATTACGTTGATATAGATTGCACGCCCGAAGAATTGGAATCAAAACTTTTTTCGTGCGGACTTGAAGTTGAAGAAACTGTTTACGTCGGTAAAAACATAGATAAAATTGTAGTTTGTAAAATAATTGAAATAGAAAAGCATCCGAACGCCGATAAACTTTCGGTTTGTAAGGTTGACGCAGGAAAATACGGCATTTTACAAATAATAACCGCCGCTACCAACGTTTTTGTCGGTGCGATTGTCCCCGTTGCTTTGGACGGTTCAACACTTGCGGACGGCACTAAAATAAATACCGGTAATCTTCGCGGGCTTCCGTCCTACGGAATGTTTTGCAGCGGCGAAGAGTTAGCGATAACAGACGATTGGTATGAAGGGGCATCAGTTCACGGTATTCTTATATTTAAAGAAGACTATCCGCTTGGCGAAGAAGTTAAAAAAGTACTTGAATTGGAAGACGTTGTGTTTGACATAAACGTGACGGCAAATCGCCCGGATTGTCAGTCGATTTTAGGTTTGGCAAGGGAAGTTGCCGCCGTACTTGATAAACCTTTAAAAATGCCTGATTTTACATTTAAAACCGATGAAAAACTTTCAACCTTAAACACGGTTAAAGTTTCCGTAAAAGATAGCGATTTATGTCCGAGATATATTTCGCACCTGGTTAAGGACGTCAAAATAAGTGAATCACCTTTATGGCTTAAACGTAAACTTTTCCGCATGGGAATAAGGTCGATAAGCAATATTGTTGATATAACGAACTTTGTTTTGCTTGAACTCGGACAACCCATGCACGCTTTTGACTTAAACGATATAGGCGGAAACCAACTTATAATAAGGCGCGCCGAAAACGGTGAAAAAATAATTACTCTTGATGAAAAAGAGTTTACCTTAAATAATGATAACCTTGTTATTTGCGACGCAACTAAACCGGTTTGTATAGCAGGGGTTATGGGTGGCTTAAACAGCGAAATTAAGGATACGACGAAAGACGTTTTGTTTGAATCCGCTTTTTTTGCGAGAGATAATATCAGAAAAACTTCGAGAAGTTTAGGTCAAAGAACTGACGCTTCATCACGCTATGAAAAAGGCGTTGACTCATATACTGTCGATTTGGGGATGAAACGCGCACTTCATTTAATTGACGTGCTTGATTGTGGTAAAATTGCTGCCGATCAGTATGATATTAAAGTTATTGACGACGAAATTAAAGTTATTGATACTAAAATCTCAAAAATCAACGCGGTTTTAGGCATAGAAATACCGACTGAAATAATTAAAAATATTTTATCAAGATTAAACTTTAAAACAGAAATAAACGGAGACGACATTAAGGTTTTCGTTCCGCAATATAGAACGGATATGGAAAGTTATCCCGACGTTGCGGAAGAAATTATAAGGGAATACGGTTACGATAAAATAACTCCGACACTTCTTAAAACGTCATCAATAACGAACGGCGGAAGAAATCCCGAACAAACAACAGTTGAAAACTTTAAAAATCTGCTTTCGGGCTTTGGTTTTAACGAAATTATTACTTATTCTTTTGTGTCCGAAAAAGATTTTGACATATTTAACATTGAAGAAAATTCTCCCGAACGTAACTTTATCAAAATTATAAATCCGATAGGTGAAGATATGGCAGTAATGCGCACGATTCTTTTACCTTCGATTGTTAAAACGGTTGCGTACAACATGAACCGTAAAAATTACAGCGGTAGACTTTACGAACTTGCTAAAACTTACACGCCTGATAAAAACGGTGAAAATAAGCTTTCAAGCGAAAGTCTTAAATTTTCTTTTGCGGTTTTCGGTGATGATGAAGATTTCTTTACCGCAAAGGGAGTTGTTGAAGGCATATTAAGTGCTTTCGGTGTTTCAAATAACGTAAAATACGTTCCTTGTACTCTTTCAAGAATGCACCCGACACGTTCGGCATTTGTTGAAATTAACGGGATTAACGTAGGGTATTTCGGTCAGGTCAACCCCGTTGTTTGTGAAAAAATGGATATAGATAAAGCCATTTATGCCGGCGAATTTGATTATGAACTGTTAAAAAAATTCTTTAATGAAAAAATCATATTCAAAAACCTTTCGAAATTCCCATCGGTTGAAAGGGATCTTGCCGTATTGATTAACGAAGATACGCCATGTGAAACAATAATAAATGTTATAAAAGAAAATGCCGGCGAAAACCTTATTAAAGTATCGCTTTTTGATATTTACCGCGGTGAACAAATAGGCTCAGATAAAAAGAGTATGGCATTTAACCTTATTTTCCGTTCTGACGAAAGAACGCTTAACGTTGAAGAAGTTGATGAAAAGATGAATTCAATAGTTAAGGCTTTAAATGATAAACTTAACGCTGAATTAAGATAGTATTATGATTTCGGAAAAGACCCTGAAAGCGGTCGAATATGACAAAATATTAAAAGACGTCGCAAGCTTTGCAACACTTGAAAAAACGAAAGATTTTATTCTTTCGTTTTCTCCTGTTTGCGAATTAAACGCCGTTGACTTTTTACTTAAAAAAACCGCTGAATCGTTTAAGCTTTTATACGATTACGGTCAACCCGAAATCTATTTTTGTTATGAGCTTACCGACGAATTAAACAGAGTAGACGCGGGCGGTACTTTAACGGCTGCAGAAATTTTATCTGTGACTTCGGCACTAAAAAGCGCAAGGATTGCAAGAACTTCAATACTATCGGTACATGACGATAAAATAAAATTTGTCAGTGAAATTGCTTCACGTCTTTTTATAAATCCGGAGTTTGAAAAAGAAGTTGCGCAAAAAATCATTTCAGAAGATGAAATAAGCGATAATGCTTCTCCTAAACTTTTTTCAATACGTAAAAGTATAAGAAACCTCAATGCAAAAATCCGCGACACTTTAAACGTATATATGCGCGGCGGTTTTGGAAAATATTTACAAGACAGCGTAATTACGTTACGTGGAGACAGATACGTTATCCCGGTTAAATCGGAATACAGAAGTTTTGTTAAAGGGTTTATTCACGATCAGTCGTCAACCGGTGCTACGGTTTTTATCGAACCGGAAGCCGTTCTTGAATTAAATAACGAATTAAAGCGTGCAACTTTTGACGAAGCGGAAGAAATACATAAAATTTTATTTGATTTATCTTCTAAAATCACAAATATGTCACAGGCAATTCGCTATAATTATGAAAATTTATCAGAGATTGATTACGGTTTTGCCTGCGCAATTTATTCGTTTAAAAATAAATGTACTATGCCTTTATTAAACGATAAGGGAATAATCGATATAAAAAGGGGTAGACATCCGCTTATTTCGATTGATAAGGTCGTACCTGTAAGCGTTAATCTTGGTGATAATTACAGGTTTTTATTGATAAGCGGACCTAATACCGGCGGTAAAACCGTAACGCTTAAACTTGTAGGGCTTTTAACGCTTATGGCAATGACGGGGCTTTATATTCCTGCTGACGACGAAAGTAAAATTTCCGTATTTAACAGTATCTTTTGCGACGTGGGCGACGAACAAAGTATCGAAAACGATCTTTCGACTTTTTCGTCACATATTGTAAACGTTAAGTATATTATTGAAAACGCAGACGGTAAAAGCCTTGTTTTAATTGATGAAATCGGCGCAGGAACCGACCCCGAAGAAGGCAGTGCTCTGGCAATTGCACTTGTAAAAAAGTTATTGAATTTAAGCTGTTACGGCGTTATAACGACTCACTACAACGGCTTAAAAGAATTTGCCGAAAATTCGGGCGTGATTGAAAATGCGTCAATGCAATTTGATCCTGATACATTAAAACCGCTTTATAGATTAAACGTCGGTATTCCGGGAAGTTCAAATGCTATTGATATCGCAAAAACTCTTGGAATTCCGACGGACGTCATAAAAGATGCCGAAAAAAATCTTTCCGCAGAAAAAACAGCGTTTGAAAAAGTTTTAAAACGTGCCGAACAAAGCCGAAGGGAAAGCGAAGAACTAAAAAAAGAACTTGAACAGATAAAATCAAAACAGGCTGAAGAATTGGCTGTAATTTCGGTTGAAAAAGAAAAAATAATTAAAGAGCGTGAAAAAATTTCCCTTAATGCTCGTGCCGAAACTAAGAGAATTGTGTCAGATAAACTTGAAGAAGCCGAAGAAATAATTGCCGAACTTAAAGACATACTTAAACGTGCCGATTTGGAAAGTCGTGAACTTGTTAAAGCAAGCGAGTTAAAAAATCGCCTAAAAAACAGTAGATATTTGGATTACGATCCGGAAGGCGATCCCATAAAACTTGAAAAAACGATAATCGACGACTTGAAACCAAACGATAAAGTTTACGTAAAAAGTCTGAAAACTTATGGCAAAGTATTAAGCGTTAAAAAGAATAAGGGCGAAATAGAAGTTTTAATCGGAAACATAAAAACAATTATTAAATCAGACGATTTGTTCAATAGAGAGGCCGAAGATAAGAAAAACAACGTTAAAGATAAGGTTACAGTTAAAAGAAGCGTCTTAAACAATCTTTTGAAAAGCGAAATAAACGTTGTTGGCAAAAATTTACTTGACGCGTTAGATGAAGTTGAGTCATTTATTGATAAAGCCGTAGTCGGCGGTATAACTGAAATTAAAATTATTCACGGCGTCGGACAAGGGATATTATTAAAAGGGATAAGAGATTATCTAAAATCAAATAAAAACGTTGCCGAATTCCGTAGGGGAAAATACGGAGAAGGTGAAAACGGCGTGACAATAGTCACGTTAAAATAAGGGGAAATATGCAAGAAGTATTTTACGAAGAAACTTCACTGTGTGCAAACGCTTCAACTCAAAAGAAAATTTATTACGTTTATTTAGCGCTTGCATGGTTATTTATCATTTTATCGTTTGTTTGGGTATTCATTTTACTTTACACTTATGACTTCGGTAAAATAGGCGAAGGAAACGTCCTGCTTAATATTTTTGTTGTAGCACTTCCTTTTATTGCGACTATCGGATTTTCTATTTTATTTTTAGTGCTAAGGAACAGGAATTGTCTTGATTATGACTACACTTTTGTAAGCGGCTCGATCAGAATTTCCAAAATAATAAAAGAAGTTAAAAGACGTGCCGTTTGTAAATTTGAAGCAAGTCAAATTGAAAAAATCGGTAAAGTCGGTAGTCGTGATTATAACGCTTTAATCGATTTAAAAAACGTTAAATTGATTATTGCCACGTCAAATAAGACGGAAACCGATGATAAAAACTTTTATTATATGCTTGTTTCGGGCATAGAAGAAAAAAAAGTTCTGATAATTTTAGAATGCACAGAAACATTTATTAAAACCGTACTAAAATTTGCAAACAGATATGTTTTGGAAAAGGATTTTAAATGATTTATTTAGATAACGCCGCAACAACGCTTCCTGATGAAAAAGCAGTTAAAACCGCTCTTGAATTAAATGAAAAATCTTTTTTTAACCCCTCGGCACTTTATCATGGCGGTATAGCGTCTGCAAACGAAATAAAACAAGCGAAAAACTCATTGTTAAACGTTTTAGGGCTTTCCTCAACCGATTATGAAGTAATTTTCACTTCCGGTGGTACAGAGAGCGATAACATGGCTATTTTCGGCGTAAACGCACACGGAACGTTTATTACGGATGAAGGAGAACATGCAGCCGTATATAATTCATTTAAAACATTAAAACAAGACGGAAGAGATGTTGTTTTTTGTAAGTTAAATGAATACGGCGGTGTTAACGTAAACGATTTAATTGATAAAATTAAAACATTTAAACCTTCTTTTGTTTCAATAATGCACGTTAATAATGAAACAGGTGCTATTAACGACGTTTCTTTAATTGCCGATGAAATAAAAAAGATTGACCGTAAGATTATTTTTCATTCGGACGGTGTTCAGGCTTTCGGAAAAATTCCGTTTAATTTCAGCAAAAATATTGATATGTATTCGATAAGCGCTCATAAAATCAACGGGCTTAAAGGTGTCGGCGCACTAATTAAACGCAAAAACTTATCTATTAAACCAATAATTATCGGCGGTGGACAGGAAAACGGTTTAAGAAGCGGAACAGAAAACCTATTTGGGATTAAAGTTTTAGAAATTTGTGCGCAGAATAAATATTCTCAGATAAAAGCAAATTATGAAAAAATACAAAATGTCAGACAAATTTTTTTTGATGGGCTGAATAAAGATATTTTTACAATTATTTCAGGTGTAAATTCAAGTCCTTACGTTTTATCGGTTGCAACGCCCGGACTTCGCGGCGAAACTGTAATGCACTGTTTGGAAAATAAAGATATTATTGTAGGAAACGGCTCGGCGTGTTCATCAAAAGCAAGAATCAGCAGAGTAATCAGCGCTTGCGGAAAAGATAAAGCAATTTCCGAAGGCGTAATAAGAATAAGTTTTTCGTCAAACACGACCAAAGACGAAGCAATCGAAGCCGTTAATATAATAAATGAAACCGTTTACGATTTAAAAAGGATGATGTCAAAATGAGAAATGCAATCATAATAAGATACTGTGAAATTCATCTTAAAGGTAAAAACAGAGGCTATTTTGAAAAGCTTTTAATAAATAATATAAAAAATTCAATTAAAGACATAGAGTGTACTTTTACGGCAATGCACAGCCGTTATCTCATTGAAAATTTTGATTCAAAAGATTATAACCGTATTTGCGATAAGCTTAACAAAATCGCAGGGATTCATACTTACAGCCCGGCTATCGTTGTAAAAAACGATTTTGAAGAGATTTATTCTGCCGCAGAATCTTTATGCGAAAGTAAGGAAGGAACATTTAAAGTAATTACAAATCGTGCAGATAAAACTTTTTCGCCGGATTCTATGCAAACATCAATGTTGATTGGCGGAAGGTTACTTGAAAAATATGGCGATAAACTAAAGGTTGACGTTAAAAATCCTGAATTTTGCGTCTATTTAGATATTCGTGAGGACGGTAACACTTTTGTTTACTCTGAAATTATTCACTCTGTCAGCGGAATGCCGGTAGGAACTGCCGGTAAAGGTTTAGTTTTGATTTCTGGCGGTATAGACAGCCCGGTTGCCGCTTATATGATGTGCAAACGCGGAATGAAACTTGACTTTATACATTTTCATTCCTTTCCGTATACCGGTGAAGCTGCAAAACAAAAGGTTATTGATTTAACGTCAAAAATAACCGATTACAATGGTGAAAGTAAACTATACGTTGTTCCGTTTACAAAAATTCAGGAAGAAATCCATAAGAAATGTCCTGAAGAATTTATGATAACTATGATGCGCCGATTTATGATGCGTATTGCGGAAAAACTAGCCGAAAAACTCGGCGATCAAGCAATAATTACAGGTGAAAGTTTAGGTCAGGTCGCAAGTCAAACGATTGAGAGCATAACATCATCAAACTCCGTAGTAAAAATGCCCGTACTTAGACCGCTTATTGCATTTGATAAAATCGATATAGTTGAAATATCAAGAAAAATCGATACCTATGAAACTTCGATTTTACCTTATGAGGATTGTTGTACTGTATTCCTTCCTAAATTCCCGGCAATTAAACCCGACTTAAATAAAGTTATTAAGTCCGAAAGTAAACTTGACATTGACGGTTTAATAAATGACGTAATGGATAGGATAGAAGTCATCTCCTTATAATTAAGCATTTTACGACAAAATATCTTTAAGCCACCAATCGCCGTTTTCTTTTGATACGGCGATTTTTTCAAGATAAACTTCATCACCGTAAAAAATTTCGTTGTTATAGATATAGTAGGGCACAATCGAATAGTGGTAAACACCGCTATCAGGTAAATTATTATCAAAGAAATTTTTATCTTTATTTATTGTGTCGTATAGCAATTCTTTTTTACCGTTAATTGTCCTATAAATTCGCGCCTCACATAGTTCTGTCAGACATAATTCAATTAAAATACCTTCGTTAAATACTGACAATTTTGCGTTATAAATTTTTGGACGCACAAATCTTTTAGAAAAAACTTTGGGTAAATTACCGTCCTTAAAATACGTTTTAATTTTATATCTTAAAGGCGTATTTTCATCGGCAAGTTCAAGCCTGTTTAATCTTTCATAAGATAATTTGTCAATAAACGTTTCGACAATTCCGTCAGGTATATTAAAATCACTTATTTTTTTATAATCGTTTATTTTTTCCCATATTTTATTTGATTCTTTGGTAGGTAATGTTCCGCCTGTTATACTGTTATCCATTAAACTTCCGTCAGCATTACCAACCCAATAGCCCAAAGTTAAATCCGGCGAGTAACTAACGCATAAAGCATCTGAATTCCCTTTGTCATTTCCAACCGTTCCGGTTTTAGCACATAAGGAATAATTACTTTTAAGTGTTTTTGCAGTACCGGTTTCAACAGTTTCATTTAGCATTTTACTCATTAAAAATGCTGTTTGTTTTGAACAAACTCTGCTTTCATTGCGTTCATCTTGATACACAACTTTACCGTTTTTATCAATGATTTTATAAATACACGAAGATTTTTTATATATTCCTTCATTTGAAAAAATATTATATGCGGAAACCAATTCGCTCATTTTTACGCCTTTTTCAGTTGAACCGAGCGCAATATTAAGATACTTATCGTTATCGGTTAAAGGAATTCCTGCTTTTTTTGCAAAGTTCTTGCTTTTTTCGATACCCGTAGAATCAAGTATTTTGACTGCGCAAACATTTAAACTTTTAGCAAGTGCTGTACTTGCCGAAACGTATCCGTAATATTTATTACCGTAGTTTGAAGGCTTATATCCGTTAAAATCCGTTTTTTCATCTAAAATAGGTGTAATAGGTGAAATTTCATCATATTCAACCGCCGGCGCATAAACCAAAATAGGTTTAATCGTCGAACCGATTTGACGACTTTTATCGCCGATTGTAGAGACGTAACCTTTGACGCAGGAATTATTATCCGTTAAAATTGCAGTGTAATCATATCCTTTCACCGCGGAAGATTCTAAAATTTTCTGAATTGTTTTATCGTAATACGTATAAATTTTATAACCCGAACCGAATTTCAGTCGATTATTCAAAATAGAATCAACTTCTTTTTTTGCAAGATATGAATAATCGTAGAAATTTTCTTTTCTTTTAGCAATAATTTGTTCGTTTAGCGCATTATCGTAGTCATTTTTACTTATATATTTTTGCTCAAACATTTGCTTTAAGACGGTATTTCTTCGTTCTGTACACTTATTTATGTCCTGAACAGGCGAATATTTTGCAGGTGCTTTAATCAGCCCCGCAAGAATTGCCGACTCTGAAACAGTTAATTCACTTGGTTTTTTATTAAAATAATTTTTTGCCGCCGAAGTTATTCCATAACTGTTATTGCCGAAATAAATTGTGTTTAGGTATTTTTCAAGAATTTGTTTTTTTGAGTACTTTTTTTCAAGTTCTTTTGCAAGTTTAATTTCGGCAATTTTCCTTTTCAAGGTTTTTTCGCCACTTAAATGAGTATTTTTAACAAGTTGTTGAGTTATCGTTGAAGCACCTTCCTTAAAGGAAAATGAAAAAATATTATTAAAAAATGCGCGAGCCATTCCACGCCCGTCAATTCCGTCGTGTTGATAAAATCTTTTATCTTCAATGGCAACAAATGCATTTACAAGATAATCCGGCATACTTTTTATTTCCGTAATATCA
>JAXFZW010000145.1:0-14808 GCA_034184645.1 Clostridia bacterium
ACTTCGTCGATAATAAGTTTATCTTCGGGCGGCACTATTTGACCGCCGAAACGGTTGTACACTTTGTATCCGTTATATTCGGGCGGGTTATGACTTGCGGTAATCACTACGCCTGCGTCCGCCTTACAGTAAACTACTGCAAAAGAAAGTTCCGGGGTGGGACGAAGGCTTTCAAAAAGATAAGCCTTTATTCCGTTTTGCGCAAAGACGAGCGCCGCACGTTTTGCAAACGTATCGGACTTTATTCTGCTGTCATACGCAATAACAACCGACTTTCCGCCCGTCTTTTTAAGGTAATTGCAAAGACCTTTTGTAGCCCTTCCGACGGTGTATTCGTTAATACGGTTATTTCCGTATCCTATTACCCCGCGAAGTCCGCCCGTGCCGAAAGACAGATGTTTATAAAACCTATCTTCTATTTCCTTTTCGTCGTTTATGTTTTTAAGTTCTTCCTTTGCTTCCGCCGAAAAGTGCGGACAGGAAAGCCACTTGCCATATTCTTCTAAGTAGTCCATCAGATAAGGTTATTTAAACCTTTCTCCTTTAATTTTTCAACAATATTTTTGATTTCTTGTGCGCGAGCCTTATCGCACACTAAAACCGCATCGTCCGTTTCTACGATAATAAGGTCTTTTACTCCGAGCGTTGCAATCAGCCGTTTTTCGGAATAAATAACCGAATTCTGCGTATCGGAAGTTATTGCGTTTCCCCTGATAACGTTTTTGTTTTCGTCTTCGCCTATCATCGTGCCCAAGGTATCGAAACTGCCGACGTCGCTCCAACCGAAGTCGCCTTCCGCGACGAAAGCGTTTTCGGTTTTTTCCATTACACCGTAGTCAATCGAAACGGAAGGAATTTTATTGTAAGCCTTTTCTATCGCCACGCTTTCGCTTTCGGTACAAACTTTATCGAAAGCGTCGGTTAAAGCGGCGTAAAGTTCGGGGATATATTTTTTGATTTCGCCCATCACGGCTTTTGCCGTCCAAACGAAAACGCCACTGTTCCAAAGATAGTTCCCGCATTTTACGTATTCTTCCGCAGTTTTCCTGTCGGGTTTTTCGACAAATTCGACGACCTTTTTAACGTCTTTGCCTTCGCCGAGTTTAATATACCCGTATCCGGTTGCGGGAAAAGTCGGCTTAATGCCTATCGTCACAAGCGACTTACCGTCCGCCGCAAATTTTATTGCGGTGTTAAGCGTTTTAACGTAGCCTTCTTCGTCCTTTACGTAAGCGTCCGACGGGCTTACCACCATAATGCCGTCGCCGTGTTCTTTAATAATTCTTATTGCGGCATAGCCTATGCACGCCGCGGTATTTTTGGCGAACGGTTCGGCTATAACGTTGTTTTTATTAACCCTGCCGCAAGTCGCCGACAAAACGCCTTCCGCCTGTTCTTTCGCAGTAACGACGTAAGTATCTTCGGGCAAAAGTTTTTTAAGCCTGTCCGCGGTTTGGTTTATCATAATCCCTTTCCCGCTTAAATCGAGCAGTTGTTTGGGTCTTTTTATTCTCGACGCCGGCCAGAATCTCGTTCCGCCGCCGCCTGCCATTATTACCGCAAAAACTTTCATATCAAACGCTTTTTATAACCTTTTTTACGTTGTCGCAGAACTTGTCGAAAGTAAAAAGTTCTTCAACCCTTGCTTTGGCGTTTTCACCGAACTTTGCGCAAAGTTCTTTATCCGACGCGATGCGTTTAATCGCCTTTGCGTACTGTATGCTGTTTTTGTTTTCCACTTCTATGCCCGTCACTCCGTTAAGGCTGACGTAATTTACACCGGAATCGGGAATATTAAATGTGACCGAAGGTTTGCCGAGCCGCATCGCTTCCGCAAGCGCAAGGCCGAACGCTTCGTTTTTCGTAATTGACGGAAAACAGAAAATATCGCACGACAAAAGATTTGCAACCAAATCTTCATCGGGAAGTTTGCCGAGAAAGTTTACCTTTTTGTCGTCCTTTGCAAGTTTTTTAAGTTTTAAGGTAAGCGGTCCGTTCCCTGCAATATTTATAACGAAACTGTCGTTCAAAAATTTGCTTGCCCTGATAAGATATTCAAGCCCTTTATATTTAACGTGCCTGCCGAAAGCGAACAAAATAGTTTTTCCGTCGGCGTCACTTCTTATTTTTTCGCACTTTTTACTGACGGCGTCGGTAATTTTAATCCTTTCGTCAGATACGCAACTCGGAATAACCGCACACTTTTCACCGTATGCGGAAAGATATTTGCTTCCCTTTATGTAATTAGGACTTGTCGCAATAATTTTGTTGGCACGCTCTAAAAGTTTTATGTTTTGTCCTTTGAAAAACATTTTCAAAATCTTTTGTTTGTAAATGTCCAAGTGCCAATAGATAACGAGTTTTACGGAAGGGCGGTCTTTAAGCATTTTAAGTAAATACTTTGCCGCAAACGGGTTGGGATAATGGAAAATAACCATTTCGGGGTCAAAACTTTCAAATTCCTTTTTCAAAAGTTTTCCGTATGAAAAAGATAGCGCCTGCGAAGAAACTTTAATAAAACTTCCCGCTTTGACAACCCTTACCCCGTCGACTTCAAAACTCGTATTGTTTCTCGTGCGGTTGAAACAAAACACCCTTACTTCGTTTTCGCCTTTAAGCGCAAGCGACAAATCCCTTGCGGTTTGCTCGATACCGCCGACGTTAGGATAGTAATAATTGCTTATCTGTAAAATTCTCATTTTTATTTCGCCCCCCGACGTTTAAGTACGCCGCCAATCGTCTTAAAGAAAATTTTTATATCGAACCACACCGAACAGTTGTTCACGTAATAAAGTTCCATTTCCTGACGCTTGCCGCTTTCGTAAGTGATTTCGTTCCTTCCGCTTGCCGCCCACCAGCCGATCATCCCCGGGCGAACGGATAAAAGCTCGTCCATTTTGTCGCCGTACTTTTCTTCCGCTTCGATGCGCATAATCGGGCGCGGTCCGACCAAAGTAATATCTCCCTTTAAAATCGAAAAAACGTTCGGCAACTCGTCAAGCGAAGTTTTCCTTAAAAACTTTCCGAGTTTCGTCACCCTTGAATCGTTTTCGACCTTAAATTCCTTTTTGTAAAGTTCAAGTTCTTCGGGCGTCAACATATCTTCGAGTTTGTCGGCATTCTTTTTCATGCTTCTGAACTTAGTAAGATAAATCGTTTTTCCGCCCTTGCCGACTCGCTCGTGCCTGTAAAAAACTTTGCCGCCGTCGGACAACTTTACCGCAATCGCTATGATAAGATAAAGCCAACAAAATAAAAGTAAAAACGTAAGCGACGCAAAAATATCGAATGCCCTTTTAAAAAACATATAACACTTAAACTTAAAACCCCGCTTTTTCGGGGTCAACCCTTCTTCCATTTTATCGCTCCGTAAAAACTTTAAGGTTGTATTTTTCGCAAATAAAAACCCACGATAAGTATAGTTATAATAATTATAACAAAGTAATAAGTTATAGTCAAGCCTTACGCCGTTAAACCACAACTTAATTTTGCCTGTATTTATTGCCGTTTTGCCGACTTTTTCACTCGCTTAAAGCACAAAAAAACGGCGTCGCAAAAAGCGACGCCGTAAGTTTATGTTTTTGGCTGAAATTATGTTTTAAATTCTTTCAACGTATATTTTAGAGTAAATTTCTTCGTATTTATCCTTGTAAAAAAGGTTAGTTCCGCTTGTAGTAATCGACGCAGTTCCCGCTGCGACGCTCATGCGTAAAATCTCCTTCATAGGAAGCGACCGAGTAAGTCCGACGCACGCAGCCGCAACCATCGAATCGCCAGCACCGACCGTCGAATTTACCGCTACCGTCGCACTTCTGCAATAAAAATTATCTATGCCGTCGGTAAGTATTGCCCCGTCGGCACCTAAGGAAATCATTACGTTTTTTACCCCGCGGTCAAGATACAGTTTTGCCGCTTTTAACATGTCGGAAAAAGTTTCGACTTCCCTTTCAGCAAACTTTTCAAGTTCGCGAAGATTGGGCTTTACCATAAAAATTTCCCTTCCGTAAAGCGCAGCGTTCATGTTTTCCCTTTCGGTATCAAGAATAACTTTAACCCTGTCCGGTATAGCTTGAACCATTTTTTTGTAATAGTCCGAACTAACCCCGTCGGGAAGACTTCCGCTTACGACCGCAATGTCGCTTTCGCCGGAAAGCGCAGCGATTTTGCTTAAAAGTGCGTCCGCATTTTGAGTAGAAACCTTTTCTCCCTTGTCGTTGATTTCCGTAAGCATAGACTTTTTGTCTATTATTTTATAGTTGACCCTTGCCGCGCCTTCACACCTTATAAAGTCGCATTTTACACCCTCCTTTTCAAGCACTTGCTCAAAAAGTGTAGCGTGGTCCTCAAACATAAATCCGGTTGCCGTAACCGCCTCGTCAAGGCGGGAAATACCTATCGCGGCATTGAGTGCCTTTCCCGAATAAGTTTCAACTTTGTTTCTTATACGGTTAAGCATACCGACGTTAAGGTTGTCAAGTTCTATCGTGCAATCTATGCTCGGATTCGGGCATATCGTAAGTATCATAAGTCGTCCTTTATTATTGTTTTTTTGCTTCCGCCACAATCTTTTCCTGTGCGGCGTAAGGCACGGTTTCGTACCTTAAAAATTCACTGGTAAATTTACCCCTTCCCTGCGTCATACTGCGAAGATCCGTCGCGTATGTAAGCGTTTCAAGCGCAGGCGCTTCCGCGCTGATAACCTGATTTTTACCTTCCGCACTCATCCCGAGTATCCTTCCCCTGCGCTTATTCATGTCGCCTAAAATATCGCCCGTAAACGCATCGGGAACTGTTATCGTAAACGAGTAGAAAGGTTCTAAAATAACGGGTTTTGCCTTAGGAATAGCCTCTTCGTAAGCGAGTTTCGCCGCCGAAACGAAGGCGACTTCCTTACTGTCGACAGGATGGTATTTCCCGTCGAAAAGCGTACACTTCAAGTTGACCATCGGATAGCCTGCAAGCACGCCCTTTTTAACGGCTTCTTTAAGCCCCTTTTCAACCGCCGGAATAAACTGCTTTGGAACGGCACCGCCGACAACTTCGTCGACAAACTCGAATACGCCGTCCGACGCCCCCGATTCAAACCGGATGTTTACAACACCGTACTGTCCTGCACCGCCCGTCTGCTTTTTATGCTTTCCTTCCGCTTCGGCAACGCCCGTAATAGTTTCCTTAAACGCCACTTTCGGGGTTTTAAGCATCGCTTCCGCACCGAATTTTGATTTTAACTTGCCGCAAATAATTTCAAGTTGCGTTTCGCCTTGACCGCGGATAAGCGTTTCACCCGTGTCGTCGTTCTTTTCTATTTTAAATGTCAAATCTTCTTCCGCAAGTCTATAAAGTCCGGCAAAAACCTTATCTTCATCGCCGTTCTTTGCCGCAAAAACCGCCTTTGAAAGTACGGGTACCGGGAAGTCGATCGGGTCAAATTTAATTGCAAAATTTTCGTCTGTAAGCGTATCGCCCGTTCCGGTTGCGGCAAGTTTATTTACCGCACCTATATCGCCAGCGACGAGTTCGGAAACAGGTTCTTGTTTTTTACCCTTAACAAGATATAAGGCGTTTATTCTTTCCGTTTCGCCGCTTACGGTGTTTAATACTGTCATGCCGCTTTTAAGTTTTCCCGTAAACACCCTTAAAAGGTTAAGTTTACCGACAAACGGATCGGCGATTGTCTTAAACACTTGCGCCGAAAAAGGTTTATCTTCGTCGCAAACGACCTGAACGTCCTCGCCCGTTTTAACGTTTACCGCATGCACGGGTTTTCTTTCAACGGGTGAGGGCATAATTTCGACGATCTCGTTCATAAGGTTTATGACACCCAAATTTTTAAGCGCAGAACCGCCCATAACGGGAACCGTGTCGCCTGCAAAAAGCCCTTTTTTAACACCCTTGATTATATCTTCGTTTGAAAGCCAGCCGCCTTCTAAATACTTGTCGAGAAGCGTTTCGTCAGACTCCGCCGCCGCCTCGGTAAGCATGTCTTTAAGCCTTGCGACTTCTATCTTTTTATCGACAGGAACTTGAATTTCTTCCCTGTCGCCGTTTTTGAACAAATATGCTTTACCCGATATTACGGAAACGTACCCTTTCATTTTGCCGTCTATAAAAATAGGCGTATGCATGGTAGCGATTTTTTTACCGTATTGCGAGCGGAAAGCTTCAACAGTCGCAATATAATTTGCGTTTTCCTTATCGACGCCGTTTATAAAAATCATGAGCGGAACGTGATGACTTAAACAATAATCCATCGCCTTTTCCGCACCGACGGAAACCTGACCGCTTGCGTCCGCAACTAAAATCGCACCGGCTACCGCACGCATGGCTTCTTCGAATTCGCCTTCGAAATCGTAAAAACCTGGTACGTCGATAACGTTTATTTTTACGTCCTGCCATTTGGCGTAAGATACGCCGAGCGATACAGAAATTTTACGCTGAATTTCCTGTTCGTCAAAGTCGGTGACCGTGTTGCCGTCCGCAACCGTACCTAACCTATCCGTGGTTTTACCGTTAAAAAGAATCGCTTCGGTAAGCGAAGTTTTACCTTCGCCGCTATGCCCTATTATGGCAACATTCCTTACTTTTGCCGCAAACTCCGCACTCATAATTATCCCCCCAAGAGTGAATTGCCCTTTCGGCTTACGCCCTAATTATACCTTATAAGCACTGCGCTTTCAAGGGGGGTTTTAAAAATAATACCGCAATTCGTGCGGTATTTTTATCAATATTCTTCGTCGTCTTCACCGAAAATGCCGTGTGTCGAAGAAGGTTTCGTAAAAGGTGGCGGCGGGCACGGCGACTCGGGCGGACATGGCGGCGGACACGGGGGCTCGGGCGGACACGGTGGCGGAGTAAAAGCGGGCGGTTTTTGTTTCCCTAACTTTACGCTTTGACCGCATTCGTCGCCTCGGCGTAAATCAACCAGAATAACATCGTTTCCGATTTTTAAAATTTTGCTTTCATCAATAAAAATTTTGTTGGTATCAAAACACTTGGTTATAAAGTTGCGCTTTGCCCCGGGCACGGTTATTCCCGTAAGCGTACCTTTGGGAAAAGAAAGGGTTAAATCGGTTATTCTGCCGTAACACCTGCCGTCAACAATATTTACGACGTCGCGTTTTTTTAATTCGGAAAAAGAAAGTTCCATACGATAACCGTATGAAACTTTTTTACAAAATATGCCAAATAAACTATTTATTTAATTTATCTTTAATAAAACGGCGTTTAGTTCTTTTTACTTTACGCCATTATTCCTGACTTTATTTGTTTTAGCGCGTTTTTTTCAAGCCGACTTACCTGCGCTTGCGAAATGCCTACTTCCTCGCTTATTTCGGTCTGCGTTCTTCCTTCAAAATAACGCAAAGTGATTATCTTTTTTTCACGCTCGTCAAGTTTTTCCATAGCGGAAACAATCGCGGCGTTTTCAGTCCACATTTCGTCGGTATTTTTTTCGTCGCCTATCTGGTCGACAAGCAGCAGTTCGTCGCCGTTTTTACTGTAAACGGGGTCGTAGAGAGATACCGTATCCGAAATTGCGTCCAGCGAATAAGCGACTTCCTTTTCGGCGATTTGCATTTTTTGCGCTATTTTTTCAATAGACGATTCTTCACCCGCCTCTTCAAGTTCGGTTCTTACCTGTAATGCGTGATACGCCGTATCACGTATAGAGCGTGCCACACGCATTGAGTTTACGTCGCGAAGGTGCTTTTTTATTTCGCCTATTATCATCGGTACGGCGTAAGTCGAAAACTTGACGCCGAATTTTAAGTCAAAATTGTCAACCGACTTAATAAGCCCCACCATGCCCGACTGAAACACGTCGTCCGAATTAAACTTTTTAGCCCAAAACCGCTTTATTACCGAAAGTACAAGCCGCATGTTTGCAACTATAAAGTTTTCCCTTGCGACGGCGTCGCCGCTTGCGATTTTTTGCAAAAGCTCTTCGGATTGCTTTTGATTAAGCCTTGGTAAGTTTGCCGTGTTTATACCGCAAATAATAACCTTTCCGTTCATAAAGTCCTCCTATGTAACAATACCGAAGGACTGCGTGTTCAATTAGTTTTGCCGAACGTAAAAGTTTTTATACCATTTTGGCAAATTCTTTTTTGAGTCTTGAAATAATTTTCTTTTCAAGCCGAGATATATAACTTTGCGAAATGCCGAGTTTATCCGCCACTTCCTTTTGGGTAAGTTCGGTCTCGCCGAAAAGACCGTAGCGCATTTCTATAATTTCCCTTTCCCTGCCGGAAAGCCGAGTTAGAGCCTCCTTCAACAAGTCGTCCTCCACCGACGATTCTATTTTTTTATAAACGACGTCGCCGTCAGTTCCCATAACGTCAGAAAGCAAAAGTTCGTTGCCTTCCCAATCGGTGTTCAAAGGTTCGTCGAACGAAACTTCGGCTTTAAGTTTTACCATTCGACGCAGATGCATGAGAATTTCGTTTTCGATACAACGTGAAGCGTATGTTGCAAGTTTAATATTTTTCTCGGCATTAAACGAATTTACGGCTTTAATAAGCCCTATCGTACCCACAGAAATAAGATCTTCCGCATCAACGCCCGTATTTTCAAATCGGCGCGAAATGTAAACCACAAGCCTTAAATTGTGTTCAATCAAAAGATTTTTAACCTGCTCGTCCCCGTCCGCAAGCCTTTTTAAGTAAACGGCTTCTTCTTCGGGCGAATAAGGCGGAGGAAGCGCCTCGCCGCCGCCTATATACCTTAAAAACTCGTCAGACAGCGAAAATGCGTGTAAAAACTTTTTAAGACGCAGTAATATATTCATTTTTAACCTCCATAAACGCAGGGTGCAAAATAACGTCGTAGCCGTACCCCACGTTTTTTACCGCCGCGACCGTTACGTTTTTAAATATATTAGTTTTATCTCCGATAAATATCTTTATTTCATCAACTTTAAATGAAATCGCAAAAGTTTTTCCGGCGACCGTGTTTAATGGAATTTTCCCAAACTTCGGCAGGGTTTCCCCCATAATTTTAATTGCTGTTTTTTTGTCGCAAAAAATAACAGGCCTACCGTCATTGTAAACGGCGTTTCCCGTATCGATCAAGCCTTTTACCGCCGTCGTTTTGCCGCCGAAATTTATTTCGGCAAATACGCAAGCACTCTCCTGCGGTCTTCTTTTGAAAACAAAGCCAACTACCGACCTTAAAAGGCGAATAAAAGCATATGCGGGTAAAGCCATAAGCGCAATTACCGTTTCGGACCGATAATCAAGCCCCAAAATATTAAAAGCCCCTATCACAGCCCCGCCAAGTGCAAACGTCAATGCAAAAAACACGACTGCGTTAAGGTAAAAATCTTTTACGCTTTTATAATTTGCCGCCGCAAACGTCACAATTAAGCCGGAACATACTTTAATTATCGCCGAAACGACAGCAATATCGGGAAGTAGCGGATACAAAACGGCAAGCGTCGCCCCCGTAGTTGCCGCAAGAACTACGTTTACCCTTCCGGCAGTTTTACCCGTTATAAAAAATGTTGTTTTAAGTAAAAAATAGTCTATAAGGAAATTATCGATTAAAACGTATTCGATATATACCGTCATAGCCTTTCACCGCCAAAATGCCGCCGTTTTGCGCCCGAACGTGAATTTATATTACCACGTATCTTTTTCCGTTTTTTGGCGGGTTTTAAGGCTTTATTGACGAATTTTAAGGAAAGCAAAAAAATCCCCGTTTCCGATTTTTCGGAAACGGGGATTTTAATTTTAGAAGTCCGGTTTATTTTACGGTAATGTAATCGTAAATACCTTCGTTTGCGTTAGCGTGGTAAACCGTGTAATCTTTCATTATCGACTTAGAAGTAATGAGCGAGTCGTTAATCTTAAAGCCGTCGAATACGGCGGTTATCGCGCCCTCGTCCGCAGTATTGTTGTAGTATCTGAAATACTTCGGATTTTCCGAAGGATCGAGCATGGGTTTAAAATCTTCGTCGTAAACATCTTTTATTCGACAATTTTTGAAAACTATATTTTTAGCATAGTTCTGGAAGTTGTCGGGCGAAACCCTGTCGTCGCCAACCCACGTTTCTTTATTCTGACCGACTGAAATATGAACTGCGTAAGCGCAGCAATAGTTAACTATACAATTTTCAAACGTCACGTTGTAAACGCTCGCCTGTTCGCCTGCGGAAACTACCATGGCAGCCATGTAGGTGTCGGTTATCGGAACGCTTTCATCCGGCTCGCTTCTACCAAACCACGCATAAAGTTGATAAAGCAGATAACAGTTCCTGTACGTCACGTCGTTTATATCGCGCATGGTTTCCTGAATGATACCGAAAGCACGGCACATATCTGCCCACGCCACGCAGTTTTCAAACAAAATGTGTCTCGCTTCGCTACTTGACGTCTTTACTTCAAACAAATCGTCACCCGACCTTGCAAAACAGTTTTTGACGATTGCGTTTCGGCAACTGTTTATGCAGATACCGTCCGAATTAGTCCTGTAACCGAATATGATTACGTCTTCAACACGTACGTTTTCACACTCTTCAATGTCAACCGTCCATGTCGGACAATTAAGCAAGGTCAAACCGTTAAGTTCAAAGTTATTGATATTGTTTGCGTAAATCGAAACTATCGAATACGCTTTATCGAGCCTTGACATATCTATTATACCGTGACCCATAAACTTAATGTCGGTAGTACCCCTGTTCGCCGCAGCCAAAAGCGCACCGAACGTTTCGCCTTCACCTGATTTCGGAACAAGTATAGTTCCCTTTTCAACGTAAACGATCGTCTTGCTTCCGAACGCATTGAAATTATGATAACTTATGAGTTCGGTACCGATTTCCCATAATCCGGTTTGAAGCTTCGTGCCCCTCGAATTGTCGGTCACGGGCACGTATACGTCGCTGTCCGCCGCCTTTACCGAAACCGTATCGGGCGAGTATTTAATAACGGTATATCCTTCCGGAACGACTAAAAGTTCAGGTTTACGGACGAATACCGTAAGCGGTTTTTCATAAGAATCGTCAACGATCAACGTGTACGCGCCGTATTCGTGTACGGTAAAGTAAATATATTCGTTATAAAAATCGAGACTCGATACTTTAAGCGTTTCGGGCAAAATCTTTGCGGACGACACGTTGCCGGCATTGTTTTTGATTTGCAATCTTACGCCGGACGCAATTCTGTTTTCCGCAACTTCAAGGTAAACTATCGTGTGCGGTTTTGTTGTTTTTGCCGTATCGCCGCCTTTCTTTTGCGCAACCGCAATCGTATAACTTTCAATATAACCGTATTGATCTCCCGAGCCTTGAACTTTAGTTTCGTAATAAGTCGAACGTTTAATCGCCGTTTCCTGCGGACCGTTATTCACCGAACCGTCGGAATTTACCACCATGTTTTCAAATTCGGCAATTTCTTCCATACTTGCGAACGGCGTAACCGCCGCAAAGTCAACGCCGCTGTAACTATTCGTTTGTTTCATAGTAGTAGTTCCATACTTTCCTTCGCCGCCCTTAGGTACGCTGAACGGATTAGCCGCAAATTCTATACCGAAAATAGCAACGTCCGCATACACGTCCGTACCCATAATGAGCGCAACGTTGGTTTTGTAGTTATCGTTAAGGAATGCGCCGCCTATGTTTTCATTAAAATACTGTCCGTCCTGAGTGATAAAGAACTCGTTTTCAAGAGTCAAATACCAACCGTCGTCCGTTCCGCGCATAAAGCCTATCTTAAACCTGTAATAATCGTTTTCGGAAAGTGTGCCGAAGGTTACGCCTGAGAATAAAACGTTTCTCGAATTATCCAAAAGATTAAGCGTAACCGCACCGCTCGACGGCAAAACGAACTCCAACAGGAAATGCCCTGCCGTTGAAGTTGACGAAGGCGTTAGCACCGTTCCGTCAGGACCTACCGAAAGGTAAATCTTCTTTCCGTTGTGTGCGCCGCTTTCAAGTTTGATGCCTAAATCGTAAATTACTCCGTAAGTGCCGGCCTGATAAAGCGAACCTTTTTCATCGTAGTAACTCCATAAATCCTGTGTGTTTCCGACGCCGAGTCCGCCAACTACTCCGGCAGGAAGAACGGAATACTGTTTGGTTTGCTTTTCATATCCGAAGCAAACGAAATCTATCTTGGTGTCCTTAGGATTGATTATAGAGAAATTGGTTTGATTAGAGCCGTTCATAAACGCCGAGCCGATATTGTTATTGAATACGTTATCTCCTATGACTACGCCGTCTAAAATAGTTTCTCCGTTATAAAGGAAGGACAAATACCAAATGCCGTTACCGCCCTGAACAAAGCCTATCTTGAATCTCAAATACGAATCCGTAGCGATAGCACCTATGCTTACGTCAGCAAGTCCGCCTAATATGTCGTCCGTTTTACCGTTATTGCCTATAAGCGACATAAACAGTCTCGGATACGCCATATCGTTGTTTATCATAAATTTAATGATAAAGTGTCCTTTGGACTGTGCTCCGCTGCCGTCCGTCGTCGGTTGAAGAACAGTCGTGTCAGGTCCGAAAGAAACGTATGCGTACTGCGTTGAAGTAAGTTCGCCGGCAAGCCTTGCGCCAAACTCATAAGTCACACCGTATGCACCGACTTGTAAAAGACCACCCTTTACGTCCGAGTAAGTCCAACTCGTCCTATATGCGCCCGAGTTCATCACGCCGCCGACAGCATCCGTCGGGATTACCGGATAAAGTACGGTTTGCGGAGAAATGCCGCAAAGACTTACCGTCGTCCTGCCGCTGCCGTAGTTAGTTATCGCAGGGTTTATCTTGTTGCCCGATCCGACAAAAGAACCGCCTATCTGCGCATTGAAGTACATATCGTCTATATAAGTTTGTGTGCTTGTTCTGATAATGAGATACCACATTCCGTTATTCGTAATAACGGTAGAAACAGTCAAACCAAAGTCCGTTCCGTTGGTAAGCGTTCCCAAATGAATATCCGTACTTCCGACAGCCGTAGCGTTATGATCGTAAACGGTCATATACATATTGTTGTTGCCTTCAGGTATTATTATTTGAATTGCAAAATACCCTTCACCGACGGCACCGGAAGTCATAATCGTATTTTGGTCTTTACCGAAAGACAAATAGATAAACTGCGTTTCGGAAAGCGTCGCCGATTGATTGAGTTTAAACTCGTAAGATGCGCCGTAGCCGCCTATATTACAAAGATCGCCGTAAGTGTTGTGATAACTCCACGTTCCAATGCCTTCCTGCCTGCCGATTACTCCGTCGCCGCCGACGAACTTCCACCTTGCGTTAAGAGTAATATTTCCCGTAACCGTAAAGGTATAAGTTGCGTCTTCGCTGACAAGGGTTAAACCGTTATACCAGCCGTCGAACGCATAAGTATCGTTAGGCGTTGCGGTTATCGTCGTATCAGAGCCGTAGTACTTACTTCCGCCGCCGTTTACCGCACCGTTAGAAGTTTCCATACCCAAACCGACGTTGTACTTGTTGCGGTTGTAGTAGAGTTTCAACACAAGGCTACCGTTACCCTTTATGACGCCTTCTACCGTACTTCTTGTTTTATTGAAAGTAAAGCCTTCCACGGTTTTCGGTATAACCGTTGCAGTCGTATCGGTTAAACCTTTAAGCGTTTCGATCTCTGTCGCTGCGGACGGGAAGTTGCCGCTTGTATTCATATAATAATAGTTTACGGTGTATTTGGTGTCCGTCGCCGCATAAACAACGAAATGGAATGTGATGTCAGTACCTAATTCATCAATAACTTTCTGTGTACTTTCGGCAGCCGAATCGAAAGTTAAACTGCTTATTCTTATGTCGCCGTCTTCTTCGTAATCCCCACCGAAAAGGTTCATGTCGCCGATGTACCATTCAAGATAATCATAGCCTATTTCAAGCCAAGCCTTTATATCGACAGTTTGACCGTATCTGTAAGTCCCCTCGCCCGTAACTGACGTGACGTGTGCGTGAGACTCAACGCTGAACGTATAAGTTTCCCTATCGTAGTAAACGCTTAAAATCAAACTACCGTCGCCGGCTACAGTTCCGCTTACAGTGCTCTTTGACGAATTGTAGTTAAAATGTTCGTAATCTCTGACAACCGCATTTACCGTCGTGTTAGTAGTACCCGTAAGGTTTTCAGTCGCATCAAGCGTGTATCCGCTACCGGTTACGTTTTGTAAATAATGTTTAACCGTGTAAGCGATGTCAGTCCTTGCGGTCCACTTTGCATAAAGCGTTTTATTTCCGGTTGAACCTTTGGCAATTTTTGTCACCTTGCTACCGGTAAACGACGAGTTAGAATACCAACCGCCGAAAGTATAACCGGTTTTGGTTGCGTCGGCAAGCGTTATCGTAGCCGTGGTAACTTTATAGGTCGTAGGATTGCTTGCCGCATTATTTCCGCCGTTGAGATAATATGTGATATTATAAGTAACTATCGTCCATTTTGCATAGTAAACTTTGTCGCCTATATCGGTAGTGCTTATCGAAGTTACCTTGCTTCCCGAAAGCGAAGAATTTTCATACCAGCCGCCGAAAGTATATCCCTTTTTTGTGGGAGTCGGAAGCGTCGCACCTACTCCGTAAGTATATGAAGTCAATTCCGCACAACTCGTTGCGCCGTTAGTGTTAAGCGTTACGGCATAAGTATTTGCCGTCCACTTCGCATAAAAAGTTTTTGCACCCGTGTCGGTAGTCAAAATCTCAGTTACCGCACTTCCCGTAAACGAAGAATTATCATACCAGCCGCCGAAAGTATATCCCGTTTTTGCGGGAATCGGAAGCGTCGCACCTACTCCGTAAGTATATGAAGTCAATTCCGCACAACTCGTTGCGCCGTTATCGAT
>JAXFZW010000146.1:0-27153 GCA_034184645.1 Clostridia bacterium
AAGTATCGATAAGTCCGTTTGAAGTTTTTGTTACGGACGCAATACCTCTGCCGTCTTCTCCCTGATCGCCTTTCGCACCGTTTACAACTGTAAACGTCGTCGTGTTGCCGTTAGTAAAGGTAATCGTATAAGTATCGACAAGACCTTCCGTTCCTGTCTTTACAACGGACGCTATTCCGTTTCCTTCCGTTCCGGTCTGACCTTGTTCGCCCTGCGCTCCGTTGACTACGGTAAACGTTGAAGTGTTGCCGTTAGTAAACGTGATCGTATAAGTGTCCGTAAGTCCGTTGGTCGCGGTCTTTTCTATTTTAACTATTCCGTTTCCGTCAGCACCGCTACTTCCGTCGCTACCGACGACTTTACCGACGTCTATTTCGGTATTATCGGTAAGTTTGATTATAAGTCTGCCGTTTTCGTTTATTCTCGCGGAAGAAACGCCTACTCCGCCGCCTTCGCCCGACTGTCCGTTAATTCCGTTAGTCACGGTGAAAGTCGAAGTGGTTTGGTCGGTGTAGGTTATTGTATAAGTATCGACGTTGCCGTCGGTTGAAGTTTTAGCGATTGAAACGATGCCTTTGCCCGCCGCACCGTTTGCACCGTCATTTCCGACTACTTTGCCAATGACTATTTCGCTGTCATCGGTAAGGATTACGGTAAGAATACCGTTTTCGTCGATAACGGCATCTTTTACGCCCCTTCCGTCCTGACCTTGTTGTCCGTTTGTTCCGTTAGTCACGGTGAAAGTTGAAGCGGTTTGATCGGTGTAGGTTATCGTATAAGTATCTACGTTACCGTCGGTCGACGTTTTAACAATAGAAGCAATGCCTTTACCGTCATCACCGTTCGTACCGTCTTCACCCTTAACGTTTCCGAGATCCAAAACGTCGCCGTTAGTAAGCGAAACGATAAGGTGGTGATTGGAATTTACGCTAACAGACGCAATTCCCACACCCGTAGCACCCCTTACGTTGCCGGCGTTTTGTTCTTCTCCGTTAGTAAGCGTAACGATAAGGTTTCCGTCGTCGTCAACTTTTACGGACGCAATTCCTACGCCGTCCTGTCCCTTGATAGACGCAAGCCATTCTTCGTACGTCGCCGGAACAAGTCCGTTGCTTTCGGCGTACGTTGTGTAAAGACTGTACGCCTGACGCATAGTTTCGTCAGAATCGGTCTTTTTTTCCGCATCGTTCGAACCGAACCAGTTGCAGGCGAAAAGCCCGAAAACCGATACTGTCAAAAGAAACGCAAAAAGTATCGTCGAAACAATTCTTTTCCTCATAATTTCCTCCCTATTTGCAAAAATCATGCAAACATTACGATAATTGCTAAATAAATTATATTACTCTACATTTTAAAGTATAAAGCCCGCTCGTCAAATAAAATATATTGATTTGGCTAAATACTTTTAAAACTATAAAATATAATATGTGACGATATATACAGCGACGTTAAAATAAAACAAAAAAACCGCCGTTTAACAAATGCTAAACAGCGGTTTTATTAAATTTCGATAAATCGTCAAAACTTACTTTGCAAATTCGGTTGCGCGCCATTCTCTTATGACGTTGACCTTTATCTGACCGGGGTATTCCATTTCCTGTTCTATCTTTTTGGCTATATCCTTTGCAAGGAACACCGTTTGGGCGTCGTCAACCTGTTCGGGTTTAACCATAACTCTGACTTCCCTGCCCGCCTGAATAGCGTAGCACTTTTCAACCCCCTTAAACGAGCTTGAAATTTCTTCAAGTTTTTGTAAACGTTTAATGTAGTTGGTGGTCGTTTCCCTTCTTGCGCCGGGACGTGCGCCGCTTATTGCGTCGGCCGCAGAAACGATAACCGCTTCAAGCGTTTTCGCTTCTACGTCGCCGTGGTGAGCCAAAATCGCATTTACTACTATATGGTTTTCCCTGTACTTTTTAGCAAGGTCCGCACCTATCTGCATGTGCGTACCTTCAACTTCGAAGTCAACGGCTTTACCAAGGTCGTGAAGTAGCCCCGCGCGTTTTGCGGTTGCCGCGTCAATTCCGAGTTCGGTAGCCATAACGCCCGCTAAATGCGAAACTTCGATAGAGTGTTTAAGCACGTTCTGTCCGTAACTGGTACGAAATTTAAGTCTGCCAAGAAGTTTTACTATTTCGGGGTGAAGTCCGAATACACCGCATTCGTACATAGCGGCTTCGCCGGCTTCCTTTATTTGCTGATCAAGATCTTTTTTAACCTTTTCAACGGTTTCTTCGATTCTTGCAGGGTGTATCCTTCCGTCCTGAATAAGTTTTTCAAGTGCGATGCGGGCTACTTCCCTACGCACGGGGTCAAAGCCCGAAACGATAACGACTTCGGGAGTATCGTCGATAATAAGTTCAATACCCGTTGCGTTTTCAAGGGTACGGATGTTTCTTCCTTCCCTACCGATTATCCTTGCCTTCATGTCGTCGGAAGGAAGCGGAACAACCGAAACGGTAATTTCAGTCGCCTGTTCGGTACTGCATTTTTGAATAGCGAGCGAAACGATTTCCTGAGCCTTTCTGTTGGCTTCTTCCTTTGCCTGACTTTCAATGTTTTTAACCATGCCGACTGCGTCGCGTTTTGCTTCGTCCTCGATGGCGGCAATAAGTTGAGCCTTCGCTTCTTCCTTGCTCATTTGGGAAACTTTTTCAAACTCTTTAATCATTTGCTCGTGCTGAACGGAAATGTCCGCGAGTTTTTTATCAAGTTCCGCCTGCTTTTCTTTAAGCGAATTCTGATACTTTGTGGTTTCTTCGTTTCTGCGGTTAAGATTCTCTTCCTTTTTGTCGAGAGATTCTTCCTTTTGGTTAAGTCTGTTTTCCTGACGAGAAAGTTCGGCGCGTTTTTCCTTTGCTTCCCTTTCAAAGTCGTTTCTGAGTTTCAGTTCCTGTTCTTTAGCCTCTAAAATTGCTTCCTTTTTAAGTGTTTTGCTCTCTTCCCTTGCGTCGTCGAGCATTTTTTCGGTCAATTTTTGAATATCGCCTTGTTTCTTTTTGAAAGAAACGTTTTTGATAAGCCAACCGGCGGCAATTCCTCCGATTACCCCCACCACAAGGGCGAGAACGGCGAACAACACTACCGTGCCGGTTTCAGCCAAGAACAGGGAGCCGTAATCTGAAAATTGCATTGATTTTGCCTCCTGTTTTATTTACGCGCGGTTTTGCGCGATGTTTACTGTTTAATATTATATCTTATTTATACTTTTAAGTCAACCGTTGATAATTTAATCAGGGCTTACTTGTCGATTTTATTTCCCGACTTATAAGCTTCGGTTATTTTCGCTTTAATTTCTTCGGCGATTTCGGGATTATTGTTAAGATATTCCACGCATCTTTCCCTACCCTGTGCGATTTTTTCGCCGTTGTACGAGAACCAACTACCGCTCTTAACTAAAACTTCGTACTCTACGCCGAGATCCACAAGACAACTTGCGTTGGAAATGCCTTTGCCGTAAATAATATCGAATTCCGCGGTTTTAAATGGCGGAGCAACTTTGTTTTTAACGATTTTAGCCTTCGTATGGTTGCCGTAAGTAGTACCCGCGTCTTTTAAGGCGTCGGCCTTTCTTACGTCTATCCTTACGCTTGCGTAAAATTTAAGCGCTTTACCGCCCGCCGTGACTTCGGGGTTGCCGAACATAATGCCGACCTTTTCACGAAGTTGGTTGATGAAAATAATGCACGTTTTAGACTTTGCCGTGATAGGGGTAAGTTTACGGAGTGCCTGACTCATAAGTCTTGCTTGCGCACCTACGACCGCGTCGCCCATTTCACCTTCGATTTCCGCTCTTGGAGTGAGTGCCGCCACCGAGTCGATAACGATTAAATCAACCGCCTTACTGTTTACGAGTGCTTCCGCAATATTTAACGCCTGTTCGCCTGTGTCCGGTTGGGAAACGTAAAGTTCGTCAAGGTTTACGCCGAGATTTTTAGCGTAAACGGGATCGAGTGCGTGTTCTGCGTCAATAAACGCCGCAATGCCGCCCGACTTTTGCGTTTCGGCAATACAATGAAGTGCAACGGTAGTTTTACCCGAGGATTCAGGTCCGTAAATTTCAACTATCCTGCCGCGAGGAAGTCCGCCTATACCTATCGCAAGGTCTAACGCAAAGCAGCCCGTGGGAAGCGCTTCGACCGTCGTGTCGCCGGCGCTGTCGCCAAGGCGCATAATAGAACCTTTACCGTATTGTTTTTCAATTTGTACCATAACGCTGTCAAGCGCTTTTGCTTTGTTTTCGTCCATAATAATTCCCTTTATCCTTTATAATTTTTTAAGTTTTTTATCGCCAGAAACAGCGCCGTATTCTTTGCTGTTTCGGTAATTTCTTCCCTATCGCCTTTAAGTTCATAGCGGTAAACGTGGACTCCGTCCTTCGTGCCTACGCCTATGTAGTTTAATCCTACCGGCTTAAAAGTGTCGTCTGATTTAGGACCGGCGATTCCCGTTGTCGAAATTGCCAAATCGCAATCGCCGGACATTAAAAGCCCGGCCGCCATCTGATACGCAACCTTTGAACTCACCGCACCGACGGCAGCGAGCGTTTCTTCCTTTACTTTGAGCCTTTTCATTTTGCTCTTATTTGAGTACGAAACAATCCCTTCCATCACGTAAGCGGACGCACCCGAATTTTTGATAATCTCCGAAACTACCCTTCCGCCCGTAAACGATTCCGCAACCGAAACCTTTACGTTGTTAAGCCTTAAAAGGTTGAATAAAACTTCGCCGAGCGTAGCGTCGCAGTCGGCGTAAATTTTGCCGACAAGTTCGTTTGCGACGTTTCTCCTTGCGGACATAATCGTGTTTTCGTCGACATTGTTAAAAGTTAGTTTTACATTAAAATCGCCGTGTGATTCGCTATATGCGGTCAAAAGTTTACCGTCGCATAAATTTTTAGCGTTTTCGAGCGCCGAAGTTAAGGACTTTTCGTCGCCGAAGTATTTAAAAACGTAAGTTTTCGCATTTATCGAATACTTTTCATTAAAGTAAGGTATAAGGTAACTTTCGCAAAAGTACGAAAAACCGCCGTTTTCACACGGAAGATACGCAAGCGAAAACTCTTCTTCCTCACACAAAAAGCCCTGTGATTTTCCGTCGGGATTAGGTATAAGCGTCGCACCGGACGGCATAAGCGTAAATTCCCCGTCTTCACCTGCGACTCGCGCCGCGTTTTCGTTTTCGACAAGTTCGTCGTCAAACAGTTCGGCAATTACAGCCTTTTCGTCAAAACTGAGTTTACCTTCCGAAACAACTATAAGGTTGTCCGCATTATCCCTTAAATAAGAAAGTCTGCGCTTAAAGTCGACGCTGTCGCCGTCTATAAGAAACTCAACCGAACCGACGGAAATTCCGCCGGCGGACAAAACTTTTTCCACGTTTTCGGAATTGATAGAACTAATTTTGCCTTTCGGCCTTAAAACGGCAACCGCTGTTTTCATTTTTAACCTTTAAGCACGCTTTTGTTTCTCACGATATAAAGCGTTCCCGAAACGATAGTTAAAACCGCCGAAATACCGAGAAGCACAAGCCCTACGATATTAGTCGGAGTATAAAGTCCCGCGTTGAACGACGCACCGACAAGCAACACTATAATTGCAATGTCCTGTGTAAACGTCTTTATTTTTCCCGTCATATCAGCCGCAAGAACCATATTTTTGCTCGCCGCAACCATACGGAAACCGCTTACGATAAGTTCCCTTGCAAGTATAACCGCAACTGCTATGCCGGCATACCACGGAAGTATTACGCTGCCTAAGGGCAAAAGCATTATGATAAGTGCGGAAGACACCAAAACTTTATCGGCGATGGGATCTAAAAATTTACCTAAATCGGTAACCATATTGTACTTTCTTGCGATGTGACCGTCCAAAAAATCGGTAAATGCCGCAAGCGCGAAAATAAAAGCCGCAACCGCAAAGTTCATAGGTATAACTTCAAGATAAAACACCGCAACGAAAACGGGAATCATAAAAATTCTTAAAAGCGTCAGTTTGTTTGGTAAATTCATATTCTTTCTCCGTACAAATCGTATCCGTCCGACTTTATAATTTTAACGTTGTAAAATTTGCCGTATTCAACTTCGTCTTCCGAAAAGAAGTAAACCTTTCCGTCAACGTCGGGGGCGTGCATATAAGCCCTTCCGAAATAAGCAAGCATATTTTCGTCAAAACCTTCGGCAACGACTTTAAACATTTTGCCTATCAAAGATTTCCCCGTTTGTTTAACTATCTTCTTTTGAGCGGCGTAAAGTTTTTTAAGCCTTGCCGTTTTAACGCTTTGTTTTATTTGTCCTTCAAGTCTTGCGGCGGCAGTACCTTCTTCCTTACTGTACTTGAAAAACCCTACGCTTGAAAGTTTAGCCTCGTTTAAGAATTTGATAAGAGTTTCAACGTCCTCGTCGGTTTCGGTAGGAAATCCCGTAATAAACGTGGAACGTATAGCGATTCCGGGAACTTCCCTTTTCAGTTTATTTATAAGCGACAAATAAAAATCATAGTTTCCGCGCCTGTTCATAAGTTTAAGAATTCTGTCCGACGCGTGTTGCAAAGGAATATCGATATACCTTATAACCTTTGCGTTTACCTGCATTTCGTGAATAAGTTCGTCCGTTATGCCTTCGGGATAGCAGTAAAGCAATCTTATGCCTTTTACGTTGTTGAGTGGCGAAAGAGTGCGTATAAGATCGGTAAGATTTGACTTTGGCGTAAGGTCGCCGCCGTACCCGGTAAGATCTTGCGCCACTAAAATAAGTTCGTTTACTTCGCCAAGTTTTGCCGCTTCTTCAAAAAGTTTTTCTTTGGGAAATGATCTGAAACTTCCGCGTATTGACGGAATAAGACAGTATGTACAATGATTAGAACACCCTTCCGAAATTTTAAGGTAAGCGTAACCGCTTGTGGTAAGCACCCTGTCTGTGCCGCACTCAACGCTGCAAGTGCCGACTAAATTATATCTTTCGCCGTCCTTTTCATACGATTTGTCAATGGCTTCGTTTATATTCTCGTAATCGCCTACGCCGAGAAAAATATCCGCTTCGTTCAATGCGGGGAAAGTTTCCTTTGAAAATTTTTGCGGAAGACACCCCGTGACGATTATTTTTTCAAGTTTGCCCGTTTTTTTAAGTTCGGCGACGGAAAGAATTTCTTCAATCGCTTCTTTTCTTGCCGCCGCCAAAAAAGCGCAAGTATTGATTACGACAATGTCAGCGTCGTTTATGTCGTTTACCGGCGTATGCCTACGGCAAAGTACCGCAAGCATCTTTTCCGTATCTACCCTATTCTTGTCGCATCCTAAGGAAATTACACCGATTTTTTTATTTTTTACCATCTTTACGCCCTTTTACGCTTCGGACAAAGGTCCGAATTTTTCTTCAAACTGTTCGCGTGTTATATATACGGTACGTGATTTACTGCCCTCGCTTGGCGCAATATATCCACTCTGTTCCATCTTGTCGATAAGCCCCGCCGCACGGATATAACCTATCTGAAACCTTCTTTGAATAAGCGATATGGAAACTTTACCGTTGTTTATCGCAAAGGCCAACGCCTTTTTGAAAATTTCCGCATTTGCGTCGGAAGTATCTCCGCCGTCGGCACTTTCGGGGGCGGGTGCTTCTTCGGGTTTCGGATTAGTCGTATTTTCAAGGTACTCCTTAAAGTCGTCGTCAAAGTACGCCTTGTTGTGTTCCTTGATGTACTTTACCACGTTGAAGATTTCCATTTTGGAAACGTACGCTCCGAGATACCTTTCAAAGTTATTCATACTTGCGTTTTTGTAGAGCATATCGCCGTTACCCAAAAGTTTTTCGGCACCGGCTTCGTTCATAATAGTTTGAGAGTCGTTAAAGTTAGAAACTTTAAGTGCGATACGAGACGGAAGGTTTGACTTGATAACGCCCGTAATAACGTCAACCGAAGGACGCTGAGTGGTAAGGACAAGGTGAATACCTGCGGCACGAGCCTTTGCGGTCAGCCTTGCTATCCTTGCTTCAAGATCCTTTTTGCAAACACTCATAAGGTCGGCAAGTTCGTCCACTACTATTACGATACGCGGAAGTCTCGGAACGGTGTCGCTTGCAATGTACTCGTTGTACGATTCTATGTTGTCAACGAGTCCGCCGCCTTCCGCAAAAAGGCTGTACCTTCTTTCCATTTCCTCAATCGCCCAACTTAAAACTGCGATAACTCTTTTAGGATCGCTTATTATTTCGTCAGACATTAAGTGCGGCAAGTGTTCGTACACACGGAATTCTACTTGTTTGGGGTCTATAAAGATAAGTCTTAAATCTTCCGGACTGTATCTCATGATAAGGCTTGTAATAAGAGCGTGCAAACATACGCTTTTACCCGAACCCGTAGAACCTGCCACAAGATAGTGAACGCCTTTTGCAAGATTATCGAAAACGCATTTTCCGACAATGCTTTTACCTATGGCGAACATCAGTTCGCTCGGTTTTCCTTCTGCCGCCGCAGGACTTTCCATAAGTTCCCTTAGCGTAATCATTTCCCTGTGTTTATTTGCGACTTCAATACCGATAAGGTCCTTGCCGGGGATTGGCGCTTGAATTCTTATTCCGTCTTTTACTGCAAGTCTCATTTGAAGGTTATCGGCATAACCCAAAACCTTGCTGACTACAACGCCTGCGGGTATTTTAAACGCGTACTGCGTTATCGCCGGTCCTTGAATGTATCCTTGCGGTTCGGCTTCGATACGGAACTCTTCAAGAGTTTTTCTTATAATTTCAATGCGTTCCTCGTGATCTTCGCCGTTATTCGTTTGCGACTGCGTCGGCGACGCCAAAAGATCGAGCGGCGGACGGAAGTATTCCCTGTTAATGGGGGGAATTTCTTTCGGCGGTTTTTCTTCCGCTTTCGGTTCTTCCACCCTTTCTTCAATAGGTTCTGCGGGTTTAAAGAAATCACGGGCGCGCCTTCCCATAGGCTCACGGGTAATTTCCGATTCTACCGACAAGTTCGCATCGTGCTCTGTTTCGGATTCTTCCGTTTCGTCTATCTCTTGCGGAAGTTCGTTTTCACTAACGCTTTCTTCGGGTTCAACAGTTCTTTCACGGAAAGTTTCCCTATTCCTTTCACGTGAAGTATCGCCGAAAGTGCTTTTAAACACGTCGTCCGAAAAACTTTCTTCGTTTTCCGAATTATCTTCAACGTTTTCGGCGTTGTCGCCAAAATCTACGCGCTCGTCACGATCCGTTCTGTCGTTTGAAGGATAAAACGTGCTTTCGGGTTCAACGTAAGTTTGTCCTTCCATCTCTTCCGCTTGTACGTATTTTTGATTAAAGTCTTCCGCGCGTGACAAAGTATCGTCTTTTACTTCATCATGCTCGTAAAGAGGGATAATCGGCGTATCGTCCTGTTTTTCTTCGGGCTCAGCCTTAGGAATAGGTTCAGAAACGCTTACGCCGCCAAACGAATAGGGCGTCGTAGGTTTAGGTTCTTCCCTTTCGGGAACGATTTTAGCGGGGGTTTTGATATAGTCGATTTTACTTTGAAGGTCGCTGCTGTATCCCGTCGTGTACGAAACGCCGGCAACGCCCAAGCCGTTATTCGCATAAGAAAATTTAACTTCGCCGCTTTCCGCCTTTAAATCCTTTTTGCTTTTAAGTTCAAACACGTCGGAATTTGCGACGTAAAGTTTTGCCGTAGGCGCAGCGGCGACGGTAGGTTCGGCACTTGCGCTTCTTTCGGGCTCGGATTCGGTTTTTTGCGTTTCATCCACAGTAAACGAGCCGTTCGGTTCGCTTTCTTTTGCTTCCGCTGCGGTTTTTTTGGAAAACACCTTGTAGAAACCGTAAGCGGTCAACGCAATAAGCACGCATAAAATCACGTATGCGCCGACGTCGGTTAAAAGTGCGGTGAAAAGATATGTGTAAAGCCCTGCGACTATTCCGCCGCCCGAACAGGTGGAAACCCCTCCGTCAGCCTTTGTATAACAAAGCGAAAGGTATTCCCCGTAACCAAGTCCCGAATTTCCGTGCATACTGATTGCGTGAACTATCGCCGCAACAAGTAAAAGCGCAATAATAGCAAGCCCTTTAACCTTAAAAGAGCCTGGCATTTTTTTGCCTGCGATAAGCATAATTCCCCTTACGATAAAGTAAAGGGTAATAGGGTACGCAAAGTATCCGAAAGAACCAAGTAAAAAGCGGTTGATAAACTGCCCCGGCGCAGAAAAGATTTTATCACGGCTTATAAGGCAGATAAAAGCGAACGCCGCAAACAATACGAACACGACGCCGAGCGTTTCCGCCGTAAACACCGAGTTTTTGGAAGTTGATTTATCGTTTTTTCTTACCGAAGTTTTCAAAATGCACCTCTTTTCCCTATTGTATAAATTATACCAAAAAATACGCTCGTTTACAATTATTTGTCAATAAATATTTTTACTTATTTTTTTAATTTATTTTATCGCGCGTGCGCATAGAGAAAAGAGTACGGTTTTGCCATGAAAAGGTATTTAAAAACAAAAAACGGCGCATTTGCACCGTTTTTTAAATAAATTAAATATTCGTCAGTCGTTTCCCTTAAAAATAAGTCTGTGACAGTTTTCGCACTCGATTATTTCGCCGTTTTTAAGCCTGTCGAGTTCAACCATCGAAAGTTCCATATTGCAGTATCCGCAACCGTTTCCTTCCTGCTTATAAACGATAGGAAAAATCTTTTCTTTTCTCTTCTTTTCATACTTTTCCATTAAAGCGGGATCAACGTCCTTTTTAAGTTTTTCAAGGTCCTTTTCGATCTCCTTAATAGCGGGTTTTTTAGACGCTTTAAGTTCGTTGTACTTTTGACCGAACTCGGTATACTGCATTTGTGCGGCTTTCGTGTTTGCCTTTACGCTGTTGTATTCTTTAATAAGATTTTGAATTTCAACACCTATTTTATTCGCTTCGGCAGTCATTTGCTTGATTCTAGCAAGAATTTCGTCGGTCTTTTTCAAAAGATAGTTTGCTGCGCCCTCGTCAGTTGCGTTTTCCATAGCGTTATGGAATTCGGTATCCTGTTCGCGGATACGCTCCAACTCGTTTGTCGCCGCAACGTACGCAGCGTTAAGTTCAGCCGCTTTTGCGTCGAGTTTAGCGATTGCTTCTTCAACGCCGTCGAGATATTTTTTTGCGGAAACCGCTTTTTTCCTTTCTTCGCTTGAAGAAAGTTCCTGTTCGATTTCGCGAAGATCTTTGTCCCTTTCCTGGTATTTAAGTAATGCTTCTATCATAATACCCACTCCTAAAAAAATCTTTTATCCGAAAAATAATACGATTGCGCTTTCCCCGAAAGTTTTTCCGAGATGCTTTCGTAAAATTTTTTAAATCCGTATTCTTCCGCAACGTAGTGCGGTAAAATTATAATACTTTTGCCGTATTCGGTCAACTCTTTTAAAACGTGATGCGGCATATCCGACGTCACGATCAGGTCGGCGTCCGTTTTGCCTTCCTTGATAAAGTCTATTGCGTACGACGAGCCGCCGCCGCAAAAACTTGCGCACTTTATCGCTTTTTCGGTGTTTTTATAACACAAAAATTTGTCCGTGCCGAAATTTTCCTTTATTCTTTTTTTAAGTTCGGAAAACGAAACGTCAAGAGTAAATTCTCTGCCGTAACCGACGCCGCTTTCGATTTCGTCTAATAATTTTACGTCCTTTCCGCCAAGTCCTTTTGCAAGACCGTCGTCTATTCCGCATTTGGCAACGTCAAGGTTTAAGTGGCACGAAATAACGTTAACGCCGTTTTTTGCCGCGCTTAACACGGGCGAAGTGGTTTTGTCATCCTCATTTAAACTCCTTATCGGATGGTAAATTGCCGGGTGATGGGTAATTACCGTGTCGCATGAAAGACTTTTCGCCTTTTTTACGCTTTTGTCGCTCAAATCAAGCGAAAACAAAACTTTTTTTACTTCGTCGTGAGTTTTGACTACTATTCCGCTGTTGTCGTAATCGCCGCGGCGCACGAGTTCGTCCGAAAACCTGAACGGTGCAAAAGCGTCGATAACGGCATAAAGTTCTTTAATACTAAACATATTTTTTTAAGTGTTCCCTTCTCTTTAAGAATTCTGCGAGAACGTGTTTTTTAAGACTTCCGCTTTCAATACGCTCGTCAATACATTTGATTTCCCAACGTATTTTGTTTTTAAAAGCGACGGAAGGATTTTCAAGATTGCTTTTTCCGAATTCCGCCTGCTCTTCGGTCAAAAAGTCATTGCCTTTTTCAAGGCTGATAAGGTCGTAGTACATATACCCTTCCTGAAAAACCCTGTCGGAAATTATACGGTAGCCGCTTGCAACGGCAAATTCACGCACTTTTTTTACGTTTTTCATAGGTTGCAAAACGAGTTTTTGGGGAAGATACGGTGCGTCGGTCAATATACGAATAATCTCTTCGCCGCCAAGCCCCGCAATAAGCACGCAGTCGGCGGGCGGCACTTTCGTAAGTCCGTCGGATACAACCGCTTGCGCCACGCCTTTTTCCATCTCGACTTTAAGCAACTTTTTCGCCTTTTCCAAACTTTTTTCGCTTATATCCGAAACAATAACTTTTTCGCATTTTCCGGACTTAATCATGTTTTTTGCTATATAACCGTGGTCGCAACCTACGTCAGCAAAAACTTTACACTTGGGCAAGTCCGAAAAAATTTCGTTAAGCCGTTCTGTCATTAGTCAAGGAAGTCTTTAAGGCGTTTTGAACGCGAAGGATGGCGCAATTTTCTTAAAGCCTTCGCTTCGATTTGTCTTATACGTTCACGGGTGACGTTGAATTCTTTTCCGACTTCTTCCAAAGTTCTGGGTCTTCCGTCGTCGATACCGTACCTTAAACGCAAAACTTTTTCTTCACGGGGGGTAAGCGTATCGAGAACGCCTATCATCTGCTCTTTAAGCATCGTGGAAGAAACCGCGTCTGTCGGCGCTGCGCTTTGTTCGTCTTCGATAAAGTCGGAAAGATGGCTGTCTTCTTCTTCACCGATAGGCGTTTCAAGCGAAACGGGGTCTTGTGCGATTTTTTGAATTTCACGCACCTTTTCAACGGGAACGTCCATTTCCTTTGCTATTTCCTCGGGGGTAGGTTCACGCCCTAATTCCTGTAAAAGCCTACGCGAAACCCTTATTTGTTTGTTTATCGTTTCCACCATGTGAACGGGGATACGTATAGTCCTTGCCTGGTCGGCGATTGCACGGGTGATTGCCTGCCTTATCCACCAAGTTGCGTAAGTTGAAAATTTAAATCCTTTTTGGTAGTCGAATTTTTCAACCGCTTTCATAAGCCCAAGGTTGCCTTCCTGAATAAGATCCAAAAATTGCATGCCCCTGCCCATATAACGCTTTGCGATTGAAACTACAAGACGAAGGTTTGATTCCGAAAGAAGTTTTTTAGCCGCTTCGTCCCCTTCCATCATGCGCTTTGCAAGTTCGGTTTCTTCATCCGGCGCAAGCAAAGGAACTTTACCTATATCTTTAAGATACATTTTGACAGGGTCGTCCATACTGACTTCTTTTAAAATTTCGTCGTATAAATCCTTGTCTTTTTCAAATTCGCTAACTACCTGAATGCCTGCGTCTTCAAAAAGTTTGTAAATATCTTCAAGTTCGTTAGTTGACGCCTGCACCCTTTCAAGCTTATCGAAAAGCGCGCTGTCGGTTATGGTGTTTTTCCCTTTGTATTCGAGAATTATATCGGATACGATTTGGTAAATTTGCTCACGTCTTTTTGCGTCTTCTTCGGTAGTTTGTTCGATAGGTTCTTTGATTTCTTCCATAAATGTTTCTCCGTTTTGCTTAATTTATTTGGTAAGTTTGTTTTTTTCTTTTAATACTTTGTTGAGTTCTGCGGCAAGTACCCTTCTTCGCTCGACGTCCTTTTCTTCCTTGAACAGCATAAGCAGTCTTTCGTTTTCCTTTTCAAGAGAGTGCCGCTTTAAGGTTTTTACGCAGTCGGCGAAATACTTTTCCTTATCGTAAGACTTGTCGTCTTCCGCAGAGCGTATCCCCGCGATTGCGGAAATTTCTTCCTTGTACTCTTCCCCGAACTCTTCGTATAAACTGTTGAACCGCGGCTCTTCGCCAGCCTTTCTTTTGGCTATAATATAATCTTTTATGCGGTTATGTATAAACTCCGGAAATTCGATATTTTCAAGGTCTTTAAGCGGCGCGTAAGGTTTTGGAAAAAGATAGCACGAAAGCACTACCCTTGCCGCCGCCGTAAGCTTGTCCGTACGCTCTTCCTTCACTTGCGTAAGCACACGGGGTTGCGATTCGTTTGCCGCTTGCGGCTCGTCCGACGAGTACAAATCCCGCTTTAACGCTTCAAGCGTAAATCCGGTTAAATCACGAACTCTTTTTAAAAGGTCTTCCTGCTCGGCGGCGGATGGGCTTTCTTTAATAACCCTTATCGCCGCGCTGACGTACTTGCGTTTCCCGTCAACCGATTTAAGATCAAAAGTTCTGTTGACGATGTCAAGTTTAAAGTCTATTAACGGCAACGCTCCGTCGAGAAGTTTTCTGTACTCTTCCGCCCCCATCTTTTTAATTACGTCGTCGGGGTCCATACCGTCGGGAAGCGACACGACTTTGACTTCAAGTCCTTCGTCCCGTAAAATTTCAAGACCGCGAATAGCCGCTTTTTGACCTGCAAAATCACCGTCGTAACTTATAAACACCTTGTCCGCATAACGTTTTATTATTCTTGCCTGATCTTTTGTAAGCGAAGTACCCATACTTGCGACGACGTTGTTAAAACCGCCTTGCACAAGGGACACAACGTCCATATGTCCTTCAACGATAATAACGCTGTCAAGCCCTTCGCCGTTTTTAAGTTTTTTAAGATTATTTAAGTTAAAAAGCGTTTTGCCTTTTGAAAAAACGGCAGTTTCGCGAGTGTTGACGTACTTGCCGACGTTGTCCTTTTTTTCAATTATTCTTCCGCAAAAGGCTACTACGCTGCCGAACTGATCGATTACGGGAATAATAAGCCTTCCGCCCAAACTGTCGTAAAGTCTGCCGTCCTTACTGCCCACCGCGCCGGAGTCCACCATTTCGCCGTCGGTGTACCCCAAACTTTTAAGATGAGCCGGAAGCGAAGTGTAGTCGAGCGAAGCACCTATGCCGAACTTTGCAACCGTTTCCGTTTTAAGCCCGCGTTTTAATATATATTCCACGTGCTTATCCGCACCGTTTTTCCTTAAATTGTGAGCGTAAAAAATTGCGGCGTCCTTTAAAAGAGACAAAAGCCTTTCCTTTTTCCTTTTTTCGGCGCGAACCTTTTCGTCGTCTTCCTTTATTTCGGGAAGTGGAAGTCCTGCCTTTTCCGCAAGCAATTTTACGGCGTCGGCAAAATCAAGCGACTCCATTTCCATTACGAAGTTAATGACGTCCCCCGACTTTTTACAGCCGAAACAGTAATAGTACTGCTCTCTGCCGTTTACCGAAAAAGAAGGGGTTTTTTCGTGATGAAACGGACAGCACGCCCAAAAACTGTTCCCCCTTTTTTCAAGGTGAACGTATCTGCTGACGACGTCGACTATGTCGCATTTATCTTTAAGTTTTTCAATAAATTTAGAATCGAAGTTCATTTATAGTTTCCACGTTTTCGGAATAAATATGTCGCTGAAAGTTTTCGTCGCAAACCCGTCGGACATACTTGACAGATAGTCGCAAAGGACGGTGTCAACGTCGTAGTCTTTTAATAAGCCTTGGTAAAAGGAAGGAAGTTCTTTTACGTTTTCCTTAAAGTAGCCGTACATAGCGGTAAGCATACGGTCGGCACGCTCTTCTTCCTTTTTAAACTCGTCCGCACTATAAACGTTTTCAAAAAGATATGTACGTAAATCCATAGTCGCCTTTGCGATTTCCGGTTCCATTTCAACCGCATTTTTGCCGTCGCTTTGTTTGTAAATGGAATATACCATTGCGTTTATGCGCTGTGAAGAAGTACTGCCGAGTATTTTCACTACGTCTTTCGGCAGGTCGTCAATAGTTATAAAACCGCCGGCGACGGCGTCGTCGATGTCGTGATTGACGTATGCGATACGGTCGGCAATAGAAACCGCCCTACCTTCCAACGTTTTAGGCTCGCACGAAAGTTTATGATTGATTATTCCGTCAACCACTTCACGAGTAAGGTTTAAGCCTTTGCCGTCGTTTTCCAAAACGTCAACTACCCTACCCGACTGTTCATTGTGTTTAAAGCCGTTTGGGTTAAGCCTGTTTAATATACGTTCGCCGGCATGTCCGAAAGGCGTATGCCCCAAGTCGTGCCCAAGCGCAATAGCTTCGGTTAAGTCTTCGTTTAGTGAAAGCGCACGCGCGATGCTCCTTGCGACTTGCGCCACGGTAAGCGTGTGCGTCAGCCTTGTACGGTAATGGTCGCCTTCGGGCGAAAAGAAAACCTGAGTTTTGTTTTTAAGACGTCTAAACGCTTTGCTGTGAATTATCCTGTCGCGGTCGCGCTGAAATTCCGTACGCATTACGCACGGCGTTTCGCTTTTAAGCCTGCCGACTGTGTCCTTTGACTTTTTTGCGTAAGGAGATAAAAACCTGTCTTCGATTTCCATAGTTTTTTCTTTCACAGAACAATCGCTCCTTAAAAAAGGTTTCCCTTTAATTATACCATACGAAAATTGACAAAATTGTGCCTTTTTCGCTTTCGTAAATATCTTTCTACTATAATAATACGAAAATATTTTTAAAAACCCTTTTTTAAAACAAAAAACCCTTGATTTTTTTCAAGGGTTAAAACATTTTTCTTCGTTTACACATAAAATATCGTCTTGCCCTTTTAAAACAGTACAAGGAAATGCTTGACCAAGGTATTATTACACAAGAAGAATTTGAAATTAAAAAGAAAGAATTACTGTAAAAACAACTAAAACGTTAAAACGGCTGCGGAAAATTCCGCAGCCGTTTTCTTTTTATCTTTTTTATTTAAGTATCTTTTCCAAAAATCTTCCCGTGTGGCTTTCCTTTACTTTTGCTATCTCTTCGGGACTGCCAGTCGCTACGACAGTTCCGCCCATATCGCCGCCTTCGGGCCCTAAATCGACGATGTAGTCGGCGATTTTTATTACGTCAAGGTTGTGTTCTATTACCACCACCGTGTTGCCCTGGTCTTCAAGCCGCTTTAACACGCTGCAAAGTTTATCGACGTCGTATGAGTGTAGCCCCGTGGTCGGCTCGTCCAAAATGTAAAGAGTTTTGCCCGTTCCCCTTTTTGAAAGTTCAGTCGCAAGTTTTACCCTTTGCGATTCGCCGCCCGAAAGTGTGGTTGATGCTTGCCCCAACTTAATGTAGCCGAGTCCTACGTCTTTAAGCGTTTTTATTTTGTTGTAAATGCTGCTTATGTTTTCAAAGAAGTCGCACGCTTCGTCAACCGTCATATCGAGAACGTCCGCTATGCTTTTACCCTTATATTTAACCTGTAAAGTTTCTCTGTTGTAGCGTTTGCCTTTACAAACTTCGCAGGGAACGTAAATGTCGGGTAAAAAGTGCATTTCTATTTTAATAATGCCGTCGCCTTCGCAATGTTCGCACCTGCCGCCCGAAACGTTGAAGGAGAATCTTCCCGACTTATACCCCCTTTCCTTTGCGTCGGGCGTACCTGCAAAAAGGTCTCGAATCAGCGAGAAAACGCCCGTGTACGTCGCAGGGTTTGATCGCGGAGTTTTACCTATCGGCGACTGGTCTATCGCAATCACCTTGTCGTAATATTCAAGCCCCTTGATTTGGTCGTACTTGCCGCCGACTATTTTCGCATTGTTCAAAAGGTTTGCCGCCGCCGGATAAAGTATTTCGTTAATAAGCGAACTTTTACCGCTACCCGAAACGCCCGTTATCGCTGTAAAAAGCCCCACCGGAATTTTCACGTTTATGTTTTTAAGGTTGTTCTGCTTTGCGCCTATTATTTCAATCCATCTGCCGTCGGGCTTTTTCCTGACCGCAGGAACTTCGATTTTTCTTCTTCCTGCAAGATAATCGCCGGTAATCGAACGGGGTTCGTTCATAATGTCTTCAACGCTGCCCGCCGCAACCACTTCGCCCCCGTGAACGCCTGCCTTTGGACCGATATCTACGATAAAGTCGGCCGCACGCATAGTGTCCTCGTCGTGTTCGACGACTATAAGCGTATTGCCTAAATCACGCAGTTTTTTAAGCGTCGCAAGCAACTTTTCGTTGTCCCTTTGATGAAGCCCTATGCTCGGTTCGTCAAGTATATAAAGCACGCCCGTAAGTCCGCTTCCTATTTGAGTCGCAAGCCTTATTCTTTGCGCTTCACCGCCCGATAGCGAAACCGCGCTTCTTGAAAGGGTAAGATAGGAAAGCCCTACGTCTTTAAGGAAGTTAAGCCTTGCCTTTATTTCCTTTACGATAGGTGCGGCTATCATTGCGTTTGCGCCCGTCAAGTCAAGCCCTTCGATAAACGCCAAAAGGTCGACTACCGAGTAGTCGGTTATTTCGGATATGTTTTTGCCGTTTATTAAAACCGCAAGCGCTTCCTTTTTAAGTTTTTTGCCGTGACAAGTTTCGCATGGGGTGGTCGACATATACTTTGCTATTTCGTTTTTCGTGTAGTCCGAAGTCGTTTCCCTAAAACGCCTTTTCAGGTTAGGAATAATGCCTTCCCATCTCGCTTCGTAGGACGTGACGAAAGTTTTAAGTTTATATTCCATCTTTATTTTTTCGTCGCCGCTGCCGTATAAAAGAATATTGTAAATATCTTTCGGCAAGTCCTTAACGGGTACGTCGAGCGAAAATCCGTAATGCTTTGCAAGCGACTCGAAACTCATTTCAGCCATCTTGCCGCTCTCTAAATTCCAGCCGGAAACTGTCATCGCGCCTTCACGCAAAGTCTTGTTTTTGTCTTTTACGATAAGGTTTTCGTCAATATCTTCCTTATACCCTAAACCGTGGCACTCAGGACACGCACCGAAAGGATTATTAAACGAAAACAGTCTCGGTTCGATTTCTTCAATGCTCGTTCCGCAGTCGGGACACGAATACTTGGTTGAATAAAGCGTGGACTCACCGCCTACCACTTCGATTATTACCGTGCCGCCCGAAAGTTTTATTGCCGTTTCAAGCGAATCGTTAAGTCGCTTATGGGCGCCTTCCTTAACGACTAACCTATCGATTACGACGTATATGTTGTGTTTAATGTTTTTGTCGAGTTTAATATCTTCGTTAAGTTCAACAACGTTTCCGTCTATCTCCACGCGCGAATAACCGCTCTTTCTGAAACTTTCAAGTTCCTTTTTGTATTCTCCCTTTTTACCCCTTGCGACAGGTGCGTTGACAAGTATTTTTGTCCCTTCGCCAAGTGCCATTACCTTGTCCGCTATCTGATCGACGGTCTGTCGTGAAATTTCCCTTCCGCAGTTAGGACAATGCGGAACGCCTATCCTTGCATACAAAAGCCTGAGATAGTCGTAAATTTCAGTAACCGTACCTACCGTGGAACGGGGGTTGTGCGAAGTCGTTTTTTGGTCTATCGAAATTGCGGGGGATAGCCCGTCTATCATATCGACTTCGGGCTTTTCCATTTGTCCCAAAAACATACGCGCGTATGACGAAAGACTTTCAACGTACCTTCTTTGTCCTTCTGCGTAAATTGTCTCGAACGCCAGCGTACTTTTACCGCTGCCCGAAAGTCCCGTAAACACTACGAGTTTGTTTCTGGGTATTACCACGTCTATATTTTTTAAGTTGTTTTCCCTTGCGCCTTTAACGGTCAAAAATTCTTTCATATTACTTTCTCATTTTAAGTTTAAGTTTTGCTATCGTATCCCTTATTTCAATACACTTTTCAAAGTCAAGGTTAGCGGACGCGATTTTCATAAGCGCTTTAAGTTTTTCTATTTCCTGCGGAATTTCATCCTTCTTTATATCCTTGGTGTTATCCGCTTTTTTTGTTATTTCAAGAGTGTTGACGATTTCTTTCACTATGGTTTTAGGAACAATGCCGTGTTCCTTATTGTACTTGTCCTGTACGGTACGGCGGCGCTCGGTTTCGTCAATCGCGCGACGCATACTTCCCGTAATAGTGTCGGCGTACATAATGACTTTGCCTTCGGCGTTTCTCGCGGCACGCCCTATCGTTTGTATAAGCGACGTTTCGCTACGCAAAAAGCCTTCCTTATCGGCGTCGATTATGGCGACGAGTTTTACCTCGGGAAGGTCAAGCCCCTCCCTTAAAAGGTTAATGCCGCAAAGTACGTCGAATTCGCCTTCACGAAGCCCCGAAACGATTTCGATACGTTCCATCGTATCTATATCGCTGTGCATATACCTTACTTTTACGCCGTTTTCCTTTAAGTATTCCGTAAGACTTTCAGCCATCTTTTTGGTAAGCGTCGTGACGAGCACCCTGCCGCCTTCCTTCACCGTTTTATTTATTTCGATTAAAAGGTCGTCAACCTGATTTTTAGTCGGTCTTACTTCTATTTCGGGATCAAGCAGTCCCGTAGGACGAATAAGCTGTTCGACGACTTGCCCCGCCTGACCTAACTCGTAAGGTGCGGGCGTTGCCGAAACGCAAATAAGTTGATTTACCCTTTGATCGAATTCGGGGAAAGTAAGCGGCCTGTTGTCGAACGCCGACCTTAAACGGAAACCGTACTGAACAAGGCTTTGTTTTCTCGATCTGTCCCCGTTGTACATAGCCCCTATTTGCGGAATCGTCATATGCGACTCGTCGATAAAAACTATAAAGTCGTCGGGAAAGTAGTCAAGCAACGTAAAGGGCGGTTCTCCGACTTGTCTGCCGTCAAAATATCTGCTGTAATTTTCTATTCCCTTGCAAAAGCCTATTTCCTTTATCATTTCAAGGTCGTAATTAGTGCGTTCCTTTAAGCGTTGCGCTTCCAAAAGTTTTCCGTTTTCGGTAAAAAAGGCGACTTCTTCATCCCTGTCCCGCTCGATTGCGGCGGTTGCCTTCAATAACTTTTCATGCTCTACCGCATAGTGGCTTGCGGGGAAAATAACCGCGTGTTTTAATTCGGAAATAACTTTACCGCTGACAAATTCCGCCTCGCAAATTCTGTCAATGGTATCGCCGAAAAATTCTACCCTTATAATGATTTCGGAATTTGACGACGGGAAAATATCTACCGTATCGCCGCGTACCCTGAACGACGAACGTGAAAAGTCAATATCCCTGCGCTCGTACTGTACGGCGACAAGCCTGCGCATAAGTTCGTCCCTTTCCATCTCCTGTCCCGGACGAAGCGACAAAGCCAAGCGGTAGTATTCTTCGGGTGCGCCGAGCCCGTAAATACACGACACGGACGCAACGACTATGGTATCCCTGCGCTCTGCCAGCGAACACGTCGCCGAGTGGCGAAGTTTATCGATTTCGTCGTTTATGGCAAGGTCTTTTTCAATATAAGTATCGGTGGAAGGTATATATGCTTCGGGTTGGTAGTAGTCGTAATAGGAAACGAAAAATTCAACTCTGTTTTCGGGAAAGAACTCCCTAAACTCATTGCAAAGTTGCGCAGCAAGCGTTTTGTTGTGCGCAATTACAAGCGCCGGACGGTTAAGGTTTGCAATTACGTTTGCCATAGTAAACGTTTTACCCGAACCCGTTACACCCAAAAGGACTTGCGTGCGTAGTCCGTCACGGACGCCTTCGGTAAGTTTTTCAATAGCCTGCGGTTGATCGCCCGTAGGCCTATATTTAGATTTCAGCTTAAATTTAACGTCTTCCATTGTTAATCGATTATACCCTTTAATTTCCTTTTATATTATACTATCACGCGTCCTTTTTTGCAAGTAATTTGGACCAAGGGCGGCGGCGTGGAATTGTTCAAAACAATACGCCCTTCGCCGTTGATTTTTTTTGAAAAATGTGGTATTTTTGATATAGGGTGATTATATGAAAGTTTTAAGTAGACAAACCAACAGTAGAAACTGTATTATTTGCGGACTTGACAATAAGCTTGGGCTTAAAGCGGCGTTTTATCAAATGGAAGATAACAGCGTGGGTGCTTCTTTTAAGTTTTTACCCGAGCATCAAAGTTATCCCGGGCGGACGCACGGCGGCATGATAACCGCGCTTCTCGACGAAGTAATGGGAAGGGCGCTTTGGTGTTTTGAACCCGATATTTACGCTTGTACAACAACCTTAAACGTGACTTTCCGTAAAGCCGTGCCGTACGGTACTCCGTTAAAAGCACGCGGATTTTTAACTTCTAACAGTAAACTTTTCTTTTCGGCAAAAGGCTATATTTGCGACGAAAACGGAAACGTCCTTGCGGAAGCGGTCGGAAAGTATATGAAACTTAAAAACAGCGTCATAACGGGTGACGAAGATTACAACGTCGACGACGATATGTGCTACAATATCGACGACGGTGTAAAAGAGTTGGATTTACCCGTTAAAGATTAAACTTTTATAAATAATTACGCCACGGCAAAAGCCGTGGCGTTTTTTGTTTACTCTATCATATTTTTAAGTCTGTAAAGCGAAAGTCTTCTTCGCATAAACGGATGATACTTTAAGCCTTCTTCTTTAAGCGTTTCGCTTACGGCGATTTCGTCCGTCGTTATAGGTGCGCCCGCTTTAAGCATTGCCGAGCGTATTTCTTCCGCAGTAGGCACGCTTTTTATGATTTCCCTGATTTTTCCCCACTTGTTTTCAATATCTTTGGGGTTTATTCCGTCGGTTATCGTATCGGGTGTATTAAGTTTTATCACTTCTGGCGAAAGCTTTCCGTAATGACCGAGAACGTCCTTCCAGTCGATAATTTCATGATGGCATTTAACAGAAGTTTTTTCAAGAAGTTTACCGTATTCTTCCATAATAAGAAGAGTTGCTACGCCGACCTTTCTTCCGTGAAAATCCGAAAGTTTACCGTCAAGCAATTTTTTACACTCCCAAAAATGCGAAAGAATATGTTCCGTACCGCTTGCCGGACGTGAAGTTTTCGTAAAACTCATACCTATACCCGTTAAAAGCAGCGCTTTAAAAACGGCGGCGGCGGAATCTTCGTCTTCGGCGGTTATTCTGTCGCAAAGTTTCATTATTTCGTCGGTCGCCCGCCTAGTAAGTGCGGCAACCTTTTCGCAGTAGTATTCGCCCGTTATAAGATGCGACACCTGCCAGTCTATAAGCCCTACGTACTTGCCTACCATATCGCCGAACCCCGCGCCTTTGAGAATTTTTGGGGCGGCGGCGAGAATCTTTGTGTCGCCGATAACGACTTCCGGCGATTTTGCCGAGTACGTTATTTTAAAATTTCCGTCGGTGAGCGGAGCGTTATACGAGGCAAAACCGTCCATACTCGGTGCAGTCGCAAAAATTGCGAGCGGCTTATCGAGGTCCGCCGCGGCTTTACGGGCTATATCGTTTAACGAACCCGTACCAACCGAAATAACGCAATCACAGTCCTTTAAGTCTTTTTTTACGTTTTCGACTTCGGAAACGGTTGCCTCGCGCAAATCGTCGTAAACACGCTCACGCACGTAAAAACCCGAAAGCGCATTTATTACTCCGTTTGACGCCTTTAAAGTATTGCGGTCGGCAATAAAAAGAAGTTTGCCCGAAAATCCGTTTCGGGTTAAAATGTCGCCCGTTTTGTCCGTTATTCCGCTACCTATAACTATTTCCTTTATGCCTAATTCGTGAGGTTTTCCGCACGGACAACGGCTGAATTCTTTTTTTAAGTTCTCAACGTTTACCATAATTACTTTCCTGTTTAATCGGCGTCGGTTATTATTTTATATTCCCCGTCATTTATAACTACCGATATACTTCCTAAAACGTCGGTGCGCAAAATATTCAAGTCGCCGACAGTTTCATTTAAGGCAATAAGCGTGTAAACCGACGGATGCCCGTAATTGTTGTTTGCACCGACTGATATTACCGCATTTTTAGGATTTAAGAAGTCGTAAAAGTCTTCGCAAATTTCTTCAGCTCCGCCGTGGTGCGGTACTTTAAGAAAGTCTGTTTCCGAAAGCGTAATACGGAAATCTTCTGTACCGAAGGCATAATACAGTCCCGAAAGACCGTCTTCGGTTATTTCCATTAGAGCGTCCTTTGTAGCGTCGCCCGTAAACACGAACTTTACGCCTTGATAGTCAACGTAAAGCACCGAAGAAGTTTCGTTAACGTTATTCGCAGTAGGATCGTCGTAATTTACGTCGTCGTAACCGTATTCGTTCGGATACAAAAAGCAAAAGAAATAATTTTCGGCTATATACCTTACGCCGGCAACCGAAACGACCTTTTCGGCATTGCATTCGTCAAGTGCGGAAATCGCCGCGGCAAACGAAGTGTATGCGGAAAGATCGTTTATTTTAGGTATATACGCCCTTTTAACCCCGTACTTTCTTATAATCTCCGCCGCGCACCCCGTATGGTCGGAATCGGTGTGCGACAAAACGAGAAAGTCGATACTTCCGCCAACCGAATCAACGTACGCTGAAATAGTCGCTATGTTTTCATCGCTTCTTTCACCGCAGTCTATAAGCATGGTTTTGCCGTCCGGGAATATAATAAAAGTGCAATCGCCTTGCCCTACGGACAAAAAGTTTACCGAAGGAGCGTTAAGATTTTCCGTCCTTGACTTTAATCCGTTTGAATAACACCCGAAAGAAATTATCGGCATTATCATGGCGAGAATAAAAGCGATTGCCTTGTATTTTATCGTTTTAAGCATTTATCTTTTGTAAAAGAAAGGTTATTTCTTTTTACCGTTTTTTAAGTTATCGACGTCCGCCTTTATTTTGTCCATAACTTCCATTGCGGCACGGTAACCAATCTCAAACATTTTCTTTCCGCCGCTCATAGAAGTAGATTTGAATTCCGAAAGGTCGGGGTGAATTACCACGTCCGAATTATCGTACCCCTTTTTCCATGGTTCGGGAACTTTTTTATCGTATGACGGCAGCATTTTGGTAAGTATCGAAGGTTTTGCGTCCCTTACGGAAAGATCGATTCCCACGACGTAATCCGCACCCATTTCGCGAACGCAGTCGGCAGGAATGGAATTGACGTATGCGCCGTCGACGTAAGTAATACCGTCGATGTAAACGGGCTTAAAATAAGGATAAAAACATGAAGACGCACATAGCGTAATTGCAACGTTTCCGCTGTCAAATACCCTTTCGTTTCCGCTGTCGTATTCGGTTGCGACGCACTTAAAAGGCTTTTTAAGTTCTGAATAATTCAGGCCGCCGAGTTCACGGTCAAGCACACGGAATAGTCCGTCGTAGTCCATATTTATCATCATTCCCGAAATAATATCCGAAAATTTTGCGCTCGTTATCATAGCCGCAATATCTTTCGCAGTATAACCGTCCGCATAAAAAGCGCCTATAATACTGCCGATACTCGTCCCCGCAATCACGTCGAAAACAATGCCGTTTTCTTCAAATGCGGTAAGTGCGCCGAGTTCCGCAAAACCCTTTGCACCGCCCGAACCTAACGCAAGACCGAGTTTAATATTCTTTTTCTTTTTTCTTTTGAAAAGCCAACTGAAAAACATTATTCGTTTCCTTTATCTTCCGTGTCGCTATTTTGAGTTTTTTCTTTGGGTTTTGACAGCGTCATTGTAAGAATTGTAATTACAAGAACGATAACCGCAAGGGCAAACAATCCCCAAAGCAGATAATCGAGTGCCTTAATCGTCCAAACGCTTAAACATAATTCGGCAAGTGCGGAAATCAATAGTCCGGCGACAGCATTTCCGATTGCGACGGGCAACACGGCTTCCTTAAATTTTAAGCCTAAAAATACGGCTACGGCAGTACCCGTCCAAACACCCGTCATAGGTAACGGTATGGCAACGAAAAGGAAAACCCCGACGCACTTGTAAAACGTACTTTTAGAAGACGCGTCTTTTGTGCTTTCGCCACGGGTTTTAAGGACTTTTTCCGCTTTGCCGTTAAAAAAGTTTTCTATTTTATAAGAAAATTTACTGATACCCCTTATTCTTTTCAACAGGTTAAGTATAGGTTTTAAAAGGAAAAACACGGGGAAGAATACGAGCGTCGAACCAAGGTACCCAAGTCCCAACGCCTCGAAAAACGAAAAACCTACTCCCCTGGCGAAAACTATACCGCCTTTAAGTTCGATAAGCGGAATAATCGACATAATAACAGTCGAAATAAGGTCGTTTCCTATCAGGTTTTTAATAAAATCAGTCATTTTTTCACCAAAGGGTATTGAAATCCGCTTTTTTTATAAGTATAATATAAATACGCTTAAAAATCAATCTTTTTAAGGTCAGTTAAGGAGGAGTAAATGATCACGCAAAAAAACACTCAAAAAATGCTGTCGGGACTCCGTAAAGGAATAACGACATACAAAATGATAAAGGACGGCGACAAAATCGCCGTAGGACTATCGGGCGGCAAAGACTCGGTGACGCTTCTAAAACTTCTTGCGGAATACAAAAAGTTCTCCCCCGAAAAATTTGATTTGATTGCGATAACAATCGATCTCGCCTTTGAAAAACAGGACAAAGACTACACTATTCTCAAAGATTTTTGCAAAGAACTCGGCGTAGAATACTATATCGACGAAACGGAAATAGGCAAAATCGTATTTGATATACGTCAGGAAACAAGTCCTTGCGCGCTGTGTTCCAAAATGCGTAAAGGCGCACTCAACAACTTGGCTGCACTTAAAGGCTGCAATAAAGTTGCGCTCGGTCACCATGCGGACGACCTTATCGAAACCATGCTGCTTTCAATGCTGTTTGAAGGCAGGCTTTCAACGTTTGCCCCAAAGAGTTATCTCGACAAGTCGGGAATAACGCTTATTCGCCCGATGATTTTCCTTGAAGAAAATATGATTTCGGCTTACGCAAAGGATTTACCCGTTTACGACAGTTGTTGCCCCGCTAACGATTACACCAAACGCGAATACGTCAAAAACATAATCAAAAATATTTCACTTGACGTACCCAACGTCAGGGAAATGATGTTTACCGCACTCACTCATCCGGACAGATACAACCTTTTCGACAAATTTGAGGCGGAAATAGATAAGTTTTAACGCCTAACCTTATAAACAGTTTTTGCATTTACGATAAAATAAAAATCCACCAGCCTAGCTGGTGGTTTTTCTTTTTCGGGCAATTAGCCCTTAACTATTCTGGCTTACGCACAAGTGCGTATTTAAACGACCTGCCAGTCTCGCACCTTTTACCT
>JAXFZW010000147.1:0-7139 GCA_034184645.1 Clostridia bacterium
ATTTAAAGCCATAGCATACCTTCTTTTTTATAAGTTATATCAGTAACCCGAACCGAAATCGCGGTATGCACCGCGCCGACGGGAACTTATCAATCTGAAATCTTTTTCTATTTTTGCATCTGCTTTTACGATTTCACCCGCGCCGGCAGCAGACACGTTTCCCTTAAAATCCGTAAGACAAGCATAATTTTTTGCGCATAGTGCCATATCTATACCGTTGGCAAACGAACAAGCGCGCAACATAATTTGCGGCATAATACCCGTAAGGTTTTTAAATGTACAAATAATAACGTCGGCGTCACAAAGTGTTAACACCCTCGAAACTTCCGGGAAAAACAAGTCCTCCCCGACAATCAAACCGATTTTACCCTTACTTGTATCGTAAACCCTTAAATTTCCGCCCGGGACAAACTCGCTGTCGTCGATACTGTGAACCATATCGGAAACGCCTAAAATTTTACCGCAATCGGCAATAACCGCCGAGTGTCGAAACACTCCGTACGTATCCGTGTCACAACCACATACAACGACGCCTGAAAGTTCTTTCGAAAGAGTTGCGACGTCTCTGAAATACTCCGTTTCACCGGAAAGTTCTTTCTTGTAACTGACAAGTCCAAGTCCGTTAAACCCGAAAACAAGAACGTCACAACCACCGACTTCGTCTAATTTTTCCTGCCAAACACCGTTTACAGTATCTCCGGTCGCAAAACAAAGTTTCATAAGCCACCCCGCTATTTTCATAATATTAAGCGAAATGCCTTTTTGTTAAATTTCAAATAGAATTTATAATCTTTTCAAGCTCAAAAGTGTTTTCAGCGGAAAACAGAGCCATTTTTATACTTTTTGCACCGTCAACGCCCTTAAAATAATACGGAACAAACTTTCTGAATTCCAAAGCGGCGCGCCTGTCGGGGTAAATTTCCTTCATCTTTTCAATTTGCAAAACCATAAAATCTTTTATTGTAAATTTGGGGGTAATCCCCATTATTTTTTGCGCAATAAAAGGATTTGCTATACCGCCTCTGGCAAACATAACCCCGTCGGCACCCGTATTTTCCATCATTTTATCGGCGTCATCTACCGTAAAAAGACCACCGTTTGCAATTACAGGTATATTAACCGATTTTTTTGCCTTATAAATCGCCTGATAGTCGGGCTCACCGGAATAATATGCGTCCCTTACCCTGCCGTGAATAGTAATCATCGCCGCACCGGAGTTTTCCGCCATTTTCGCAAAATCGCCGGCCACGTCGTCGCCTGATTTTATGCCCGTACGTATTTTAACCGTTATGATTTTACCCGATTTAACGCACTCACGAATTATGGATTCTGCTTTTTTTATATCGGTTAAAAGCGCACTTCCTTCACCGTTTTTAAAAACCTTTGGCACCGGACAACCCATATTTATATCGGCAATCTTATAATCTTTCAAAAGTTCGTTTTCCAAAGCCTTTCTCATATAATAAGGGTCGCTGCCGAAAATCTGAACCGCGGTTTTTTCATAATCATCGGTTTTTGTCAAAACGATATTGTCCTTGCCGCCGTAAACAATCCCCTTTGCGCTTACAAGTTCTGTAAAACACATTGAAAAATTAAGACTCAGGGCAAGCGAACGAAACGCATAGTCGGTATAACCGGCGAGCGGAGCAAGAAAAATATTGTTTTCAGTTTGCAAATTCCCTATCGTAAGACTTTTTAACCGCATTTTTTTCACCGACTTTAATCAGTAATAATAAGTTTATCAAACAAGCCGAAAAATAGCAAGCAAAAAAGCATATCGCACCACCGTAAACGTTGTTTTGAACATTTAAAAGAATCGGAAATAAAATAGTTTTTACGGCAACCCCGAAGCCTAATCCTATAAGCGGCTTATAAGGGGTTTTTCTTGCAACGTGCAGAGAATTTACCGTTTGTAAAACCGATAAAAACACTACGTTTCCCGATAAAATTCTTATAAGCCTTACAGTTATTTGCTTATCAACGTCGTTTAATGAGCGGAAAAGAATATTTACTCCCAGCGGAGCGGCAAAAAAACATATAATTGCAAAAAGCACGGACGCAATCAGCGTTAAAATTAAAGAATTCCTTTCTTTAATCCCTGCGTCTATCTTTGCTGCCCCGGATACGGCAGGAATACTCACAACGGAAATTGCATAACAAAGCGACACGGGTAAATTTATAATCGTATTAGCCGCACCGCTTAAAAGACCGTAAAGCGCAGTACCGTTAAAACCTTTACCGTTGAGTATGTTTACTATAAAAAAAGTGTCGCTGACACCCGAAAGCGGCATTATAGTACCTAAAAGACTTACAGGCACAGCAATTTTAAGTATGCTTTTAAGGTCAGAAACAAAAATCTTTTTATCGTTTGAAAACAGATACCCTATTCTTCTTTTGCGGAACAAAATGAAAGTGTAAATAAGCGCCGCCACTTCGGAAAGGCTTACGGCAAGAGTCGCCCCACCGACCGCAAGCGCGACGTTCGGCATAAATAGTTTAACGAGAAGTAGCCCTACCCCTGCTTTAACAGTCTGCTCGATTATTTGCGAGATTGCAGTCGGCGCCATATTCATTAAGCCCTGAAAGTATCCGCGGTAACATGAAAGTACCGCCGTCAAAAGAACGGCAGGAGCCATAAAAAGATAACCGAAAACCGCTGACGAATTACCCTGAATTACAGACAGCGGTTTACCGAATAACGCCAAAAAAAGCGAACCTGACAATCCGGTAATAAAAAATATTTTAACCGAGTTTTTCAGTATTCTTTCCGCATACTCTTTTTTATTATCTCCGCGATACCCTGAAATAAGCGCTGAAAGCGCAGACGGAACAGCCGCACCCGAAAATTCTAATAAAAGAGTATATATCGGAAAGACCATTTGATACAACCCTATACCTTCCCCTTGCAATAAGTTCGTTAACGGAACTCTATAAACGGCACCGATGACTTTTGCAAAGAACGAACCTGCCGCAAGGAAAAGCGCACCCCTTAAAAATTTTTTATTATCTCCCTTTCCCAAAACGCCGAACATAAAAAATCTCCGCAAATATTATGCGGAGACTGTTGTTTTATTATTCTTTTTAGTTAAGTTAAAGACTTATAAAAGATGTCCTATAAGTTCTTCGTAAGGTTTTGCCGATAAATATTTGAGCGGAACGTCAAACACGGTAATCGCACCCGTTTTGCCTTCCTTTGCCATTTTTGCGACAGCCCTTGCGTAAGCGGTTAATACGCTACCTGTAAACTGCGGATTAGAATCGAGTTTAAGCGAAAGTTCCAAAATATGGTTTACGTTGTCACTTGTTTTACCTGAGCGAAGAACAAAACCGCCGTGCGGAAGTGCCGAATGATCTTTTTTAAGTTCTTCTTCGCTGACAAAGTGAACGATTGTATCGTAATCCGAAAAATAATTGGGCATTTCCTTTATGGATTTTTCGATAAAAGATTTATCTGCGCCGACTTCCGCTACGACAAAGCATTCACGAAGGTGTTTTTGTCTTGCGGAAAGCGTAGGATTTTCACCACTTCTTACCGCAGTCAAAGCATCTTCCTTCGGTATAGTGTACTGAATAGCGTTTTTCACGCCTTTAATTCTCCTGATTGCGTCAGAGTGACCCTGGGAAACACCTTTACCCCAAAAAGTATAGTCATTGCCGTCAGGTAAAACGGATGAAAACAAAAGACGTGCCACAGAAAACAAACCGGGATCCCAACCTATTGAAATCGCACCGAGTTTTCCGTTTTCCTTTGCCACCTTGTCAAGTTTTGCAAAATACTCCGGAATTCTTGCGTGAGTATCAAACGAGTCAACCGTGTTAAAATCCTTTAATACGTTTGCGGTGGTTTCGGGAAGATCGGTTGCACTTCCGCCGCAAAGAATCATTACGTCTACTTTATTCTTAAAGTCGGCGAGTTTTTCCACAGGATAGACGCTTACGTCAATAAGCGGTTTAACTGATTCCGGATTACGTCTTGTAAAAATACCGACACATTCCAAATCGGGTGAAGCGGAGACCGCTAAACTAACACCCTTGCCTAAATTACCATAGCCGACAATACCGACCTTAATCATAAAGTTTCTCCTTTTCGTTTTTGTTTTATTTTACAACATATTATATAATTTTTCAAAATGATTTTAAGTTAAAATTTATGTTTGTTTTCATTTTTTTGCGATCACTTTCGACAAAAGCGTCAATATTTTTACAGTAAGGTTGATTTATAATTTTCTATAAAGTTAAATCGGGTGACAAAAATGATTTCTTTAAGAAAAAATTACGACTACACATCTATTTGCATATACCTTACTCTTTACATACTTTTCGCCGTTTTTTCGGTAATACTTAAAACCCCTTCGGTTTACTCATTGTCGGCCTACGGAGCGGCATTATCGCTAAACGTTTCGCCGTTTTTACTTCCCGTAATTTTAGTATGCTCGTACCTTACGTTAGGTTCTTTCGGTCTTCTTCCGTCAATCGCTACGGGAGCCGTCTTTCTTTCAGCCGTGGCATTGATTCATAGACTTACGAAAACAAAATTGAAATATTCGCTTTTCTTTTACGTAGCAATTTCGCTTACAGTTTATTTAATAATCGGAGACGCAAACAACTTTTCGGATTTTACCGATAGGCTTATTTCCGCCGCTATAACCGTAACTTTAACCCCCGTTTGCACGATAGCGTTTTCGGCGGTATGTAACAAGCGCTTAAAGTTCAAATTTTCGTATGAGGAATACGTTTGTCTTGCGGCAGTTTGCGTCGCAACCGGAATGGGAATATCCAACCTTATTTCGCCCGAAGTTTTTAAGGGGCTTTCCGTTGTCATAATTTTACTGTCTGCCTATTTTTTCAGAACAGGCATAACGACTCTTATCTCTGCTGTGCTCGGCATTTCCCTTTCCGTCTTTTTTGCAAGAATAGAATACGTTGCGATTTTTACCGTGTGGGGAATCGCCGCCGAAGTTCCGATCAAACTTTCAAGATATCTATCCGCCGTTGCCGTCGTTCTTTGCGATTACTGTATTTACACCCTTTTCGGAATTTACTTTGAGTACGGTGCAATACAGATTGCCGCCGTATCCGCCGGAGCGATAATTTTTTGCGCAATACCTACAAAACTGCTTTCAAAAATAAAATCATCTCTTTTTACCTTTCGGGAAAAACAATTGTCAAGAGAAGCTATCAACCGAAACCGAGCGGTGACGGCAAACAGGCTTTACGAACTTTCAGGTGTTTTTACCGAAATTTCGGCTGCTTTCGGTTTTCTTAAAAAGGAAGGGTTATCCGAGCAAAAAATTAAAAATTCCATGGAAGAAAAACTTATAAAAAGCGCGTGTGCCGAGTGCAAATTTTCAAACGAATGTAAAAACAAAGGATTTCCGCTTAAAAAGGACGTTGACAAGTTAATTGATATAGGTATTGCAAAAAGTAAAGTATCTTTCATTGACGTTCCAAGCGAGTTTGCAAACGGATGCAAACGAATTTCCGACGTCTTATATATTCTTAATAAGATGCTGGCAGAGTATTCCCTTAAAAAGACAGACGAATTAAATTATGAAAACGGCAGAGAACTTCTCGCAAAGGAAGCCGAAGGAATTTCAGAAATTCTTAAAGGCCTGGCACTTGATACGGGAACAGTCCTTCAATACAGAACAAATTTTGAAAAATCGCTTGCCGACGAGATGTTCAAAAAAGGTCTTAACGTTACCGAAACGCTTATTTACGGCGAAGACGACAACCTTTCCGTAAGCATTATCGCAGTAGGTGAAAATTTTTCAACAAACGACGCAATAGAATGTATTAAAAAGATTCTTAAAGCAGATATGTTTTTGTATGAAAAGGCTGACCTTGCTCCCGAAAAATATTACCTTTCATTTAAAATGCGACCTGAATTCGACGCTGTATTCGGCGTAGCAAACTGCGTTAAGGAAGGGAAAATCCTTTCGGGCGATACGCACGCCGTCACAAAAATAAACGGCGATAAGTTCCTGATTGCGCTGTCTGACGGCATGGGCAGCGGAAAAACCGCTCAAACTGTTTCTTCGGTATCACTTTCGCTGATAGAAAGTTTTTACAAGGCGGGATTAAACAGTAAACTGATTTTAAGTACGGTAAATAAACTACTTGCCATAAATTCCGACGATACTTTTACCGCGCTTGACGTAGCCGTAGTTGATCTTAAAAACAGTTGTGCGGACTTTATAAAATACGGCTCCCCTTACGGATTTATTTTAAACCGTTCGGGAATCAAAATAGTTGAAGGAAACACATTGCCGCTTGGAATTTTAGAAGATTTATCCCCATCCGTTTGCTCGGCGAATTTAGTTGACGGAGATATTATTCTTATGCTTTCGGACGGAATTTCGGATTCATTTAAGTCGTCAAGCGAACTTGTCGATTATCTAAGAACGATTCCTGCGTTTAACCCACAATCGCTTGCCGACAACGTATTAAATAAAGCGATTGAAAATTACGGCGGTGAAAAAAAAGACGATATGACTGCGCTGGCTGTCAGAATTTATAGACACAACAAAATCGCATAAAAAGGAAAAACGCCCCTTTCGGAGCGCCTTTCCTTAGAAAGAAGGTTAAAGTGCAATCAATTCAGTTTGCGGATTCGTTACATACAATAGTAACTGCCACGTTTCCGCTTATTTTGGTTATTCTATATACATTATTCTCATAAGTATTTAGTTTATTATAATTTTGATCGGCAGTCACAGAAGTTACTTCGTAACCTTCGTCAGGTACGACCTTAAAATTGATTTGACCGCTTCCGCTGTTATCGAGTTTACCTGTAGTAGAGTTTCTTGCGTACCCTAACGAAGTTTGTTCGCCATCTCCCGAAACGTCCTGAGTCTTATAAACGTAAACTGTAAAATGTTCGCCCGAAAACGTCACCGTATATGCATCTGTATAATCTTCCTCGGTGCTTTCAGTCACGGTCACAGATACCGTTAATGCGCTTTCGATTTTAGTAATTCTGTAAAGATCCAAAACTTTTGTGTCGGATGGCGTTTTGATGTTTTTATAAGTACCTTCGACAGATATTTCATCAACTTCAAACCCCTCGTCGCAAATAAGCTTAAAATTGATTTGTCCGTTTCCGTCAGTTAAAAGTTTACCTGTAGAATCGCGCCTTG
>JAXFZW010000148.1:0-4905 GCA_034184645.1 Clostridia bacterium
AAAAGAAATATGGTCGCAAATGAAAGACTTTGCTAAGTACGCTTTCAATAAATCGCACGCGGCGGCGTATTCTGTCGTCACTTACCAGACGGCGTTCCTTAAAGCGTATTACGAACCTGAATTTTTAACTGCGTTTTTAAACAACAGAATAACCAATATCAAGGATGTAAAGCAATATACTTCTTACGCAAAGGAAGAAGGAATCGAAGTGTTGCCACCCGACGTCAACGAGTCAAAAACGTACTTTTCCGTAAAGGACGGCAAAATACGTTTCGGGCTTGCCGCAATAAAAAATACGGGCGTCGGCATAATAAATGAAATTGTAAACGAGCGCGAGTCAAACGGAAAGTTCAAAGACTTCCCCGACTTTATAATGCGTTGCATTAAATACGGAATAAATAAGCGTACGATCGAAAGTTTAATTTACGCAGGCGCATTCGATTGCTTCAAAATCGAGCGTGCTAAACTTATCGAAGTGTACTCGGAAATAGTCGATAGGGCGGCGGAAAAGGAAAAACTTGCGGGTAGCGCGCAAATATCTATGTTCGGAACTCTTTTAGGCGATGAAGAAGTATTTTCGGTGAGTTATCCGAACATCCCCGAATTCGATTCCAAATTCAAACTTTTGAAGGAAAAGGAAGTGCTGGGTATTTATCTTTCCGGGCATCCGCTTGCCGATTACAGGGAAGCCTTTGCGAATTACGAATTTTCGACAAAGAAGTTGCTGGATTATGAAGAAATTATTCCCGACGACGCGGTTGCCGAAGAAGGCGAAGAAATCGAAACGATAAAAGTTTATAACGATTTAAAGGAAGGCGACAGAGTACGTTTCGGCGGAATAATAACCGCAACCGACCGTATTTTAACAAGGTCGGGAACGTACATGGGCTTTATTACCGTCGAAGATTTATACGGCTCGATAGAGTGTACTATTTTCCCTAAACTTTACACCGAAATCAAGGACTACGCCGTACTTGACGAAGTCGTGGAAATAAGCGGCAGAATACACATAAAGGACGGTGAGGCGTCGGTCAACGCCGACTCCGTAAGGCTTATAGGGGAAGTAAAGGCGACGGAAGAAACAAAACAGCCGTCAGGCGAAAAACTTGCCGTAATTATTAACGACGGCGTCGATGTCGAACACGTCAGGGATATTCTCGAAGCGTACCCGGGCGATATTCCCGTGCTTTTTGCAATAAACGGTAAAGCGTTTAATCCGAAAGTGTCAATAAGGAAGTGCGAAGGGTTAAACAGCGAACTCGGCGGTGCGGTTGGAAAGGAAAATATAGTGTTTTTTATAAAAAATTCATAAAAACGCTTTTAAAACGTAGTATTTTTAAAACTATTATGATAAAATAGGAAAGGAAAATATTGCAAGGTAAAAAAACGGCAAAAAGGAGAATTGACTTATGGACAAAATAGCGGTTTTAACAAGCGGTGGCGATGCCCCGGGCATGAATGCGGCGATTCGCGCAGTCGTACGTACGGCACTTTACAACAATCTCGATATTTACGGAATCGAAAGGGGGTATGCCGGGCTTATAAAAGGCGAAATAACAAGGCTCGGTACTCGTTCGGTATCCGATATGATTCATAAAGGCGGCACTTTTTTAAGGACGGCAAGATGCCCCGAATTTAAAGACGTTGAAGTTCAGCGTCGTGCGGCGGAAGCGCTTTCCGCTTACGGTATCGAGGGACTTGTCGTTATAGGCGGCGACGGAACGTTCAGGGGAGCGAAAGACTTGTCCGATAACTTCGGGGTAAAAGTTATAGGTATCCCCGGTACGATAGACAACGATTTGGCTTACACCGATTACACCATCGGTTTCGATACGGCGGTCAACACTGTTCTTTGGGCAATAAACAATTTAAGGGATACCATGCACTCGCACGATCGAGTTTCGCTTCTTGAAGTTATGGGCAGGCATTGCGGCGACATCGCACTTTACGCTGCGGCGGCGGGCGGTGCGGAATACGTTATCGTCCCCGAAATCCCGTACGATTTGGACGAAATAGCAAAAAGCATCAAAAAAAGTTATTTGCGCGGTAAAACTTCCAATATGATTATTTTGGCGGAAGGCGCAGGCAACCGCGACGAAATTGCAAAAATCGTTCAGGAAAAAAGCGGAATAAGCGTAAAAGTTACAAACTTCGGTTATATTCAAAGGGGTGGCGCACCAAACATGCAGGACAGAATTCTTGCCGCACGCTTTGGGTATAAAGCGGTTGAACTTTTAATGAACGACTCCGAAAGCGTGGCGATCGGAATAAAGGACAATAAGGTAATTACAGTTCCTTTTGAAGAAGTCGAAAAGTGCAAAAAAACGCTTGATACCGAACTTTACAACATTGCCCACGTTTTGGGATTATAAAAGTAAAAAATTAAGTTTAACATAAGGAGAACATTATGAAAGGTTTGAAAGGCGCACTCATGTTCGCACAATCGGGCGGTCCTACGTCGGTTATCAACGCATCGGCGGCAGGCGTATTTATCGAGGGCTTAAAGCAGTCTCAAATCACTAAGGTTTACGGTGCTGCTCACGGCATAAAGGGAATTCTCGAAGAAGAATTTTACGACATCGGTAAGGAAGATAAGAAGGAACTTTTATTACTTAAAAATACGCCTTCTTCGGCTCTCGGTTCGGTAAGATACAAACTTAAAGACGCATCGGTTGACGATACCGATTACAAAAAACTTTTGGAAGTATTCAAAAAGTACGACGTCCGTTATTTTTTCTATAACGGCGGAAACGACAGTATGGATACTTGCAACAAAATAAGCAAATATATGGCAAAATCGGGCTACGATATGAACGTTATCGGCGTTCCGAAGACAATCGATAACGACCTTTTCGGTACTGATCACTGCCCGGGATTCGCAAGTGCTGCAAAGTATATTGCGACTTCGGTAATGGAAATCAATCTCGACGCAAAAGTTTACGATACACCTATGGTATGCGTAATCGAAGCGATGGGAAGAAACGCAGGCTGGCTTACCGCTTCGGCAGCCCTTGCAGGTGCAAAAGGGTACGGTGCGGACCTTATCTATCTTCCCGAAGTAGATTTCGATATTGACAAGTTCGTTGAAGACGTTAAAAACGTTTGCGCAAAAAACAACAACAAGTGTATTGCGGTCGTATCCGAAGGTATTCACGATAAGGACGGCACGCTTATTTGCGAAAAACTCGGCGAAACGGGCGCAAGGGACAGTTTCGGACACGCTCAACTCGGCGGCGTAGCGGCAGGACTTGCAAGTCTTATTAAGGCGAAAACGGGTTATAAAACCAGGGGCATCGAACTTTCACTTATGCAAAGGTGTGCGGCACATTGTGCGTCAAAAACCGATATTGAAGAAACTTTCGGTGCGGGCAGGGCGGCAGTTAAAGCGGCTGTCAGCGGTGAAACCGATAAAATGGTTTGCTATAAGAGAAAGGACGGCGACAAGTACGTTTGCGAATACGAACTTTTACCTTTGGAACTCGCGGCAAACACCGAAAAGACCGTTCCGCTTGAATGGATAACTGAAAACGGAACTTACGTGTCCGACGAATTCGTTAAATATGCGCTTCCGCTCATTCAAGGCGAATGCGATATGAAAAAGGAAGACGGACTTCCGAGATTTGCTCGCCTTAAAAAAGTTCTCGTTGACAAAAAGTAATTATAACATAAATCAAAAAGCCGCGATAAAACGCGGCTTTTTCTTTTTTAATAATGATGCTTACAGGTAGTTTTTGAGACGTTGCTGATAAGATTCTTCAAGTTTTAAAAGATTGATGACGTGTTCTTTTACGCTTTCGTCAAGGTTTTTACTTTCGTTTTTCATTGCGGTAAGTTCGTTTATGCCGTTAGTCGTTCCTTTCATCATCATTTCGGCAACGTTGTTTTTGCTGTTGTCAAAAACGACTTTCGTTTTGATGCCTACCCACATGCCGGCTTTTTGGAAAAAACCGACTTCCTTTCTTTCGATTTTGTTTTCGTCCATAAATTCTCCGACGGCTTTTGCCGCTTTACGGTATCCGTCGTATTCTTCTTCGAGTTCCTTTTTAAGTTCTTTATCTTTTACGGACGGGATTAAATCGTTTAAACTTTGCATTGCGATTTTAGCGTTTTTATAAACGTCGGTAATCGCTTTTTCGTTGTATTTTTTCTTGTACATAATAACTCCTTCAAGGTATTTGCAAATAGTTTGAGCGTAAAATGATAAAATATGCAAAAACGTTTGACAAAATCATTGATTTATTATAAAATACCTAACGAGCCGCTCGACAGGGGTTTATTTAAGCGTGTAAAAGCCACCCATAATTTAAGTCGGCGAGGCTGGTTAGAGGAGGTAAAACCAAATGTACGCAATCGTTGAAAACGGTAACAAGCAGTACAAGGCGGAAGTCGGTCAAATCATCAGATTTGAAAAACTTGCGGGCGAAGTAGGCGACAAAGTCGAACTCAACGTCCTTATGGTCTCCGACGAAAACGGTATCAAGGCTGGCAATGAAGCTAACTTCAAAGCAGTCGGCGAAATCGTAGAACAAGGCAAAAACAAAAAGATTATCGTCTTTAAGTACAAAGCCAAGAAAAACGAAAGGAAAAAGCAGGGACACAGGCAGCCTTTCACGGCGGTAAAAATTACCGAAATAGTCGCTAAGTAAGGAGGAAGTGATAATGATTTTATTCAGATTATTCGCGCACCACAACGGCGGCGGTAGCACTAAAAACGGTAGGGACTCCAACGCTAAAAGGTTAGGGGTAAAAAGAAACGACGGGCAGGAAGTTTTAGCCGGCGGTATAATCGTACGTCAGCGCGGCACGAAAATTCATCCCGGTAACAACGTCGGCATCGGCTCGGACGACACGCTTTACGCATTGATCGACGGCGTAGTCAAGTTCGAAAGGGCAGGCCGTGACGGC
>JAXFZW010000149.1:0-4407 GCA_034184645.1 Clostridia bacterium
AAGGTATAAGCGTAAAACCTTGCTCCATAACCTTACTTTTAATTTTGTTGATTTCTTTTTTATTAAGCAACAATTTTCTTTGACGTTTTGCGTCCTTGACGTTATATGCACCAATCTTGTCATATACCGTAATATGTGCGTTTTTAAGGTACGTTTCGCCGTTTTCAATATAACAAAACGCATCTTTTAAATTCCCTCCGCCGTTTCTTAACGACTTTACTTCACCGCCGTCGAGAACAATCCCCGACTCGTAAGTTTCGAGAATAAAATATTCATGTGCCGCCGCACGATTGTTTACAAGCGTTTTTTGCTGCATACTATTTTTCATTTTACAACTTTTAAATTTATTTTGCAAGAATATTTATTCTATAAGCATAAATTCGCTTTTTCTTTGCGAAAGATCAATTCCGACAATCTTTATTTTTACAGGCTGACCGAGAACATAAGTTTTTTTACCGCTAGAGAGCGAAAATCTGTTTTCATCAAAAGTAAACCTTTTGCCTTTTAACGTTTCAAGTTTAATAAGTCCCTCAACACCGTTTTCAAGTTCGGCGAACAATCCGAACGAAGTAACCCCTGAAATAACCGCATCGAATTCCTCACCCACGTGCTCATCGGCGTAAAGAGTTTTGTAAAAATCGTCAACCGCTCTTTCGGCGTCCTGTGCCACCTTTTCTCTTTCCGAAGACTGTGCGGCAACGGAATATACCAAATCCGAGTATTTTCCCGTATCGTTACCGGCAATAAAATCTTTTAATATTCTGTGTACGGTTAAATCGGGATATCTTCTTATAGGCGACGTAAAGTGACAATAATGATCTTTTGAAAGACCGAAATGCCCTACGTCGTCGGGAGAATACTTTGCTTTTTGCATGGAACGTAGCATAACTCGGTTTATAACCGTATGCGAGGGCAAATCTTCGGTTTTTTCAAGTATCACGGCAAAATCCTTCGGGTAAACCGTTTTATTACGTTTTACAGCCACTCCGACAGCAGATAAAAAAGCATAAAATTTGTCCGTTTTTTCTTCGGTCGGTTTTTCGTGAATTCTGTAAATACAAGGTTGCTCGGCAAAAAACAAATATTCTGCCACGCAACAGTTTGCGGCAATCATAAACTGTTCTATAAGCTTACGAGCCTTATCCTGAACTGCCGCTTTTACAGTTATATTTCCGTCCTTTGCAACGCTTATCGAGCTTTCTTTAACGTCGAGGTTTACAGAGCCCTGTTCTTCGCTGCGTTTTTCTAAAATATCGGCAAGTTCCGCCATCAAATAAATATCGTCTTTTATGTCCACATACTCTTTTATCGCTACGTCGTCCCCGTCTAATACAGCCAAAACTTTTGAATAGGTCGCTCGCTTTTTGCTGTTGATAACAGACGGAAGTATTTTATACCCTTTAACCTTACCCTCATAATTAAAAGATATAATACAGGAAAGCGTAAGCCTATCAACACCTTCCCTTAACGAACACAAGTCGTTAGATAACCTTTCAGGCAACATCGGAATTACCTGTTCGGGAAAATATACGCTCGTACCTCGCCTTAACGCCTCAACGTCGATTTTTCCGTTTAACTTTACGTAATGCGACACGTCTGCGATATGAACGCCGAGTTCATAACCTTCATTAACCTTTTTAATAGATACTGCGTCGTCAAAGTCCTTGGCGTCATCACCGTCTATAGTAAAAGTATTTATACTCCGCAAATCAGCCCGACCGATTAAATCTTTTTCACTTACGCAAGGCAAGTTATCGGCCTCGTCAATAACTTCTTTTTTAAACTTTTCGGGAAGCTTATAAGTATATATTACCGACTTTAATTCCGCCGAACGACTGAATTGTTTGCCGAGTATTTTAATGACCATACCTTCGGGCGGTCTTTTAAAAGGATATGTCAGTATTTTCACAACTACCTTATCACCGGGCATTGCACGCATTTCCTTGCCGAAAGGCACGAAAACGGGCTTTGAAAATCTTGAATCGTCGGCGGTAATTATTCCACCGCTTTTCGCTCTGAAATAAGTGCCGACTATCCTATCCGTACCCCGCTCGATTATTTTAAGCACTCGCCCGACCGTTCTTTTGCCGAATTTTCCGTCCTCTTCGGAAATTTCGCACATAACCCTATCGCCGTGCAAAGCACCTTTTAATTCGCTTGCCGGAATAAAATAATCAATATTCGATTTTTCTCCCTCGGGTGTTAAAAACGCATAGCCGCGTTCGTTACCCGTCAGGACACCAACCACTTTACTTCTCATAAAAAAAGCGGTTCCGTTAAGAACCGCCGTTGTGTAAAACTTTAATGTTTAAGAAAGAGCTGCAATAATTGCAAATACCACGCATAAAACCGCAAAAACTATACCGCTGATTACGGTGAGTTTTTTCATTTTATGTTCCATAGTTTTACCCTTATTTTTACTGTAAAAAGTTTCAGACGATCCGTTAATCGCACTTATTCCTGACGAATTACCCGGCTGGAATAATACTACGAGAATTATAAACAAGGCGCAAGCCAGCATTATGCAAAGCGCGATAATTTTAATTACCGGCCAAGCGTTCCAAAATCCGCCGCTTGACGCCATCATCATATTCATTACGTTCATTTTAGTTCTCCAGAACAAATTTTTAAGCTAACGCAAAACAGTATAACATATAAAATGCAAATTTACAACTGTTTTTTGCTAAATTATTTGATAATTAAACTTTCCCCTGTCATTTCGGCAGGTTTTTCAATTTCCATCATATCAAGAAGCGTAGGAGCAATGTCGCAAAGCTTTCCGCCGTTTCTCAACTTTTTACCCTTAAATTTTTCACCTGCGACTATAAGCGGAACGGGATTTGTCGTATGTGCGGTAAACGGATTACCGTTTTCGTCAAGCATTTTATCCGCATTGCCGTGGTCGGCGGTTATTATTGCATTGCCACCCATTGAAAGTATTTTATCGACGACCTTAGCAACACACTCGTCAACCGTTTTAACCGCTTTAACAGCAGCGTCGAATACGCCCGTATGCCCGACCATATCGCAGTTGGCAAAATTTAATATCATAACGTCGTATTTACCCGTTGAAAGTTCTTCTAAAACCTTATCGCAGACGAGATAAGCACTCATTTCAGGCTGCAAATCATATGTCGCAACCTTTGGCGAAGGAATAACTATTCTCGTTTCACCTTCTACCGGTGCTTCGAGTTTGGCGTTAAAGAAAAACGTTACGTGCGCATATTTTTCGGTTTCGGCAATATGAAGTTGCGTTTTTCCGAGTGAAGATAAATATTGCGGAAGAGTATTTTTAATTTCATCGGGCGGAAAAGCGACGTAAACGTCCTTAAAAGACGCATCGTAAACCGCAAAACCCGTATAAACAGGCGCGAGAAAACCTGTTTTGCGAACGAAATACATTTGTTTGCCCTTTTCTTCATCCTTATAAGGCGTAAATTCTTCTTGTGAAAGTGCACGCGTTATTTGCCTTGCCCTGTCCGGACGGAAATTAAAGAATATAACCGAATCGCCTTTTTTAATAGTTGCGACAGGCTTTCCGTTTTCAGTAATTACGGTCGGGAGAACGAACTCATCAGTGACGCCTTTACCGTAACTTTCGGTAAGAGCGGTTTCAGCATCGGTAGCCTTTTCGCCTTCACCCAAAGTCAACATATCGTACGCTTTTAACGTCCTGTCCCAGTTGTTATCCCTGTCCATTGCGTAATATCTTCCGCAAACGGTGGCAATTTTACCGTACGAAAGTTTTTTGATTTCTTCATTTAATTCTTTCACAAAAGAAAGTCCCGACATAGGATCGGTATCCCTACCGTCCATAAAACAATGAATATAAGTGTTTTTAACACCCTTGTTTTTAGCAAGTTTTAAAAGAGCAAACAAGTGAGTTATATGACTGTGAACGCCACCGGTTGACAAAAGACCGAAAAGATGTAAATCCTTTCCGTTATCAACCGCATTGTCAACGGCTTTCAAAAGTGCCGGATTAGTGAAAAAATCACCGTCCTGTATCGCTTTGGTTATCTTGGTTAAATCCTGATAAACTATTCTGCCTGCACCGATATTCAAGTGTCCTACTTCGGAATTACCCATTTGACCGTCGGGAAGACCTACGTCCATTCCGCTTGCACCGATAAGCGTAGAAGGATATTCTTCACATAAACGTTTGACGTTTACACTGTTTGCCGCAAGTATTGCGTTGCCTTTAACCTGTTCGCTGTAGCCGTAGCCGTCCATTATTATAATACAGTTTGGAATTTTCATTTTTTCACCTTTAATACTGTTAAAAAGGCGCAACAATGCGCCTTTTTAACTCATTTATTTTTAATTAGTCTTTGTAGTTTACGATTGCAGCGAAATCGTTTGCTTTAAGAGAGCCTTGTGGGTTATTTCTTCGAGCCCTTCGACGGA
>JAXFZW010000150.1:0-5883 GCA_034184645.1 Clostridia bacterium
CAAAACGTCGTCGCCGTTTTTTACACGGTAAAAAAGGTTTTTCATACGACTATTATATTTGGTTATAGTTCCGAATAGAATAGTAAAAGAAATGTTGCGGAGAGCGTAAGTGAAAGGCTTTTTTAAAACTGTTGCGGTAATAACTCTTTTCGCGGTTTGCGAAAAATTTCTCGGATTTTTATACAGAATTTATCTTTCCCGAACGATAGGGGCGGAAGGCGTAGGACTATACTCTGTCGCGCTTTCGGTGTTCGGACTTATTTTTACGGTCGTTAGTTCGGGCGTTCCCATTACCGTATCGAGATTTATGGCAAAATATCATGCGGAAGGAAGTAAGGAAAAGGAGCAAAAAATCATTTCGGCAGGACTGTTTTTAACCCTTGTTTTTTCGCTTCCCGTCGTGGCGACGGTTTTTATTTTCCGAAATAATCTTGGTTTTATGTTTGCGGACGAAAGGGTAACGACTGTTTTCGTAATACTTATTTTCGGGCTTACTTTTACGTCGCTTTACTCGGTGCTTCGCGGTGTGTTTTGGGGCAATAAAGATTTTTTGCCGTACAGCGTAATAGAACTGCTTGAAGAAATTTGTATGATTGTCGTCGGCGTGATACTTATTTCCGGTAGCAACGACGCTTTCGGCGGCGCAACGAGAGCGGCGATCGCCGTATTTTTTTCGTTCGTGTTTTCGTTTACTCTTGCCACGGTAACCTTTTTTATAAGAAAAAATAAACTTAAAGATCCTCGCTCGCAGTTAAAACCTTTGATTAAATCATCCGCACCCGTGACTGCTATGCGTACGGCAAACTCGCTTATAGTTTCGCTGGTTTCGGTTATTTTACCCGCAAGACTTATTGCGTCGGGGTATGCGCAGTCAAAGGCGATGAGTTTATTCGGCGCGGCGGTAGGACAGGCGATTCCCGTACTGTTTATTCCGTCAACGCTTATCGGTGCGTTTACAGTCGTTTTAGTACCCGAACTTTCCGAAAACTTTTATAGGGGAAGGCACGATCTTGTCAAAAAAGATATTGAAAAAGCGGTTAAATTCACTTGCCTTATTTGTGCGGTTTTCACTCCGCTGTTTTTAACCGCCGGCAAGGAAATAGGCTTTACGGTGTTCGGGAATACCGAAAGCGGAAATTTTATTGCGGCGTCCGGTATAACGACTTTGTTTATGGGTGTTTCCACGGTTACGACTAGCGTATTGAATTCAATCGGCAAGGAAAATCAAACGCTTATTTATTACATAGCGGGTACGCTTTTAATGCTTTTATGCGTATGGGTTTTGCCGCCGGTGATGGGTATTTATTCGTTGACTGTCGGATACGCTTGCGTTTACGTTTTGACTACGATTCTTAATGTAAGGCTTATTAACAAAACGTGCAATCAAAAGCCCGCGTTTACATGGTTCAGTTTAAGTTGCCTTATGATAAGCGGAGCGTGCGGAGTTTTCGGTTTGCTACTAAAAGGAGTGCTTTCAAAGTTTACCGACGGCATAATCGCCGCAGCATTGTCAGGGGTTTTAAGTACGGCTGCAACGATAATCTGTTTTGCGGTTTTCGGACTCGTTTCGATTGCGACGGTTATTTCGGTAATAAAAAAGCCGAGCAAACGCACGGCTAAAAAAAGTAAAATAATAAAGCAAGCGTAATCGCTTGCTTTTAATTTGTTAAATATTGTTTTCTTCCGTATTTTGACGTTTTACCGTATCGCTATCGAATTTGAAACGTGCCTTAGGCAAAATACGGGGAAGAGATGCGACAAGTCCGAAACAGATTGCCGCATTTACCGAAACGACAGCAAGTTTAAGCGGAAGAGTGGGCAGTAGTGCTTCAAACGTGTAGTACGTCGGATACATAAGACAAAAACCGACGATATTTATGCCTGCCGAAACAAGCAAAAATCCGAGTACGAAGGAAATCGCCGTCTTTACGTACTCGTTTCCTTTAAAGTAAGTGAACGCAATTCCGGGTATAAGCCCCCAAAGTCCGGTGCCTATGCCGATTATGGGGTTATACGGCCCGTGCGGATTTATAAGCGCACCCAGAAGGTCGCCGATAAAGCAAACGGCAAAACCGTATCCGCCGCCGAGAGAGTATCCGGCGATAAAACCTACCGATGCGACGAGTGAAATTTGAAATTCGTCGCTTATTTTTATATCAAAAATGTTGGCAACGGTCGCAAGGGCGGCAAGAACGGCAACGTACGAAATCTTTTGCGTTTTGCTCAGTTCGTTTCTTGCAGGCTGTTTTTTTATAAAAAAGAAAGAGAAAAGCAAAATAACGAATACTGCGAGCGAGACGTAGTAATACCACCTGCTGACTATCGTTTTGAAAATGTAGCCGAAGTTAAAAGCGTTCGAGTTTGCGAGTAAACTTAACATAAAAAAATCTCCCTTATAGAGAGACCGTTTTAATTGTGCGTAAATTTTACGCTTAATTATAGCGGACGCGCATCGGCACCGCAGGAAAACCCTTTCGTTTGCGAACAACATCCCGTTTCGCAACACTTAACGCGCCTTTGCTACTCTATATACGACGATTATACGACGGAAAACAAAAACTTGTCAATAAATTACGGGCATAATTTTTCGGCTTTTATAAATACTTAAAGTATGGCGTTAACGTTTATAAGGGCGATTATAATTTTTATAACTCTCGTTATTGTTATGCGGCTTATGGGTAAGCGGCAGATAGGTGAAATGCAACCTTTTGAGTTTGTTATAACGCTTATTATCGCCGACCTTGCGTGTGTACCTATGGCAGACGTATCTATTCCGCTTATATACGGAATAGTGGGTGTGCTTACGCTTTTCGTGATGCACCAACTCGTGTCGATTTTAGAACAGTCTTCATCCTTTTTCAGACTTGCGGTTTCGGGTAAGCCCAGCGTCGTTATAGATAAAAACGGCGTCAATATGAAGGAACTTAAAAAAAACAATATGGGAATCGAAGAACTTATCGAATCCATGCGTGCTATGGGGTATTTTTCGCTCGACGATCTCGATTATGCGATTTTCGAGTCGAACGGAAAACTGTCTGCGCTTGAAAGTGAAAGTAAAAGCGGCGGCGGACTTTCGGTCGTAGTTGTAAAAAACGGTAAAGTCGTTGACGGCACTCTTAAAACGATAGGGACTAAAAAGGAAGATATAGAAAGTTTTGTTAAAAGTCAGGGCGAAAACGTTAAAAGAACTGAGATAATGACTGTTGACGGCGAAGGGAGAGTTTACTACAAGGCTAAAAACAGTAAATACCGCATTTTGAAGTTCGGTGGAGGCGCAAAATGGTAAAGTCGATTTGCTCTATGCTTTGCGTTCTCGTAATAATAGTCGTAGGTGCGCTTTGCGAAAGCACTTTCGTAATAAAGCAGTTCGAGGAGTTTGAGTCGGCAAGTGAAAGTCTTTACCAAAAGACGGAAGAACAAACCGCCGTTAAGGACGACGCCGTAGCGCTACAAGAAAACTGGTTAAACAAAAAAAAGTATTTGCATAACTTTATCCCCCATACCGAAATAAAGGAAATGGATTTATGGCTTTCGGAAGCGATAACGCTTATAGACCAAAAGGCATGGGACGACGCTTTGCCGAAAATAAAAGTTATCAACGATTTGGCTAAAAGAATACCCGATACTTTCAGGGTAAGCATAGAAAATATTTTATAAAAAAAGGCGGAAGTTAATTCCGCCTTTTAATTTTAGTTTGGTTAAAAACTTATCTGCATTCGTCGGCTTTGCCTGCGCATCCTAAAACGTCGACAAGTTTGTGTTCTACGACAGCCTGAATAGCAGTTCTCGCGTCGCCCAAATACTGTCTGGGATCGAAGTGATCGGGGAAGTCATAGAAGTGTTTTCTGATTGCCGAAGTCGCAGCAACGCGAAGGTCGGAGTCGATGTTGATTTTTCAAACAGCCAATCTTTCAGCCAGACGGAGCATGTCTTCGGGAACGCCGATAGCGTCGGGCATTTTTCCGCCGTACTGATTGATTACCGCAACAAGGTCCTGCGGAACGCTTGACGCACCGTGAAGAACGATCGGGAATCCGGGAAGACGTTTAGCAACTTCTTCTAAGATATCGAAACGGAGTTGGGGTTTAGTGCCGGGTTTGAATTTGTATGCGCCGTGCGAAGTGCCGATTGCGATTGCAAGCGAATCGATACCCGTTTTGGTGGTGAATTCGTAAACTTCGTCGGGATCGGTAAACATAGCGTCTTTATCTTTGACTTTAACAGCGTCTTCGATTCCGGCAAGTTTGCCGAGTTCTGCTTCAACGACAACGCCGTGGTCGTGAGCGTATTCAACTACTTCCTTGGTGATTTTGATGTTTTCGGGAAGCGAATACTTGGAAGCGTCGATCATGACCGAAGTAAAGCCTTTTTCGATACAGCTTTTGCAAAGGTCGAAAGAATCGCCGTGATCCAAGTGCAAGCAGATGGGAAGTCCCGTTTCTTCAACGGCGGCTAAAACGAGGTGTTGAAGGTAAGTAGGGTTAGCATACTTTCTTGCGCCTGCGGATACCTGCAAAATAACGGGGGCGTTCTGAACTTTACAAGCGTTTACGATACCCTGAATTGTTTCAAGGTTGTTTACGTTGAAAGCGCCGATTGCATAGCCGTTTTTGTAGGCTTGTTCAAACATTTTAGTAGAAGTTACTAATGGCATAAAAATTCCTCCAAAAAATTTTAACGTAGTGATAGTGAGAATTTATCTCGCTTAATATTATAGTCTTTTTTACACTTAAAAGCAAATATTTTTTAAATTTAATCGCAAATACTTTATAAATCGTAAAAATAGCGGTATAATATGGTGGAAAAACCTTTATCTTAAAAGGAGAAAATATGACGGACGAAAGAATAAAAAAACTTGCAAAAAATCTCGTAAATTATTCGTGCGCTTTAAAAAAGGGCGAAAAAGTGCTTATTGAAGCAAAGGGCATAGACTACATGCTCGTAAACGAAATCGTTAAGGAAACTTTCAAAGTGGGGGCGTATCCCTTCGTTGAAATTTACGATAACCGCGTTTCGCGTGAACTTTTACTCGGCGAAACCGAAGAATACGCAAAACTCAAAGCAAAGTACGACGGCTACCGCATGGCGGATATGGACGCTTATATAGGAATAAGGGGCGGGGAAAACTGCAATGAATTTTCCGACGTTCCCGAAAGCAATATGAAGGCGGAAAGCGAGTTTTATTCTCACCCCGTCCACCACGAACTTCGCGTAAAAAAGACTAAATGGGTTGTACTTCGCTATCCTAACCAAGGCATGGCGCAGCAGGCGAATATGAGCACGGACGCGTTTGAAGAGTTTTACTTTAACGTTTGCAACCTTGACTATTCTAAAATGGACAAGGCAATGGACGCATTGAAGGTCAGGCTCGACAAGGCGGATAAAGTGCATATAATAGCAAAGGATACCGACATTTCCTTTTCAATAAAGGGCATAGGCAGCAAAAAATGTTCGGGCGAACGCAATATTCCGGACGGCGAAATTTACACCGCACCCGTAAAGGACAGCGTAAACGGCGTTATCACTTACAACGCTCCTTCGGTAGAACAAGGGGTTAAGCACGAAAACGTCAGCCTTACTTTCAAAGACGGTAAAATTATTAAGGCTACGGGGAATCACCCCGACAAGCTTGAAGCGATTTTTAACACCGACGAGGGCGCAAGATACGTAGGGGAATTTTCTTTCGGCGTAAACCCGTTTATAGTCAAACCTATGGGAGATATTCTTTTTGACGAAAAAATCGCGGGGTCTATCCACTTTACGCCGGGGTGCTGCTACGACGATTGTTATAACGGCAATATTTCCGCAATTCATTGGGATTTGGTTTTGATAATGACGCCCGAATACGGCGGCGGCGAAATTTATATCGACGGCGAACTTATA
>JAXFZW010000151.1:0-3716 GCA_034184645.1 Clostridia bacterium
AAGCGGACGTTTTAATGGAAGGCGAAACGGTTGTAGTTGGTAAATATTTCGTTGATTTTTCTAAAAAGTTAGAAAACGAACAGGTAGAACTTTCCTGCCTTTATGACGGGCAGTTACAAATTAAATATTCCGATTCCGAAAGTGAATTACAGGTTTACCCCGTTGCTAACTTCCCCGTAATCAAGAAAAACGAAGACGAAAATTATTTTGAAATAAGTCAGGCAGATTTTAAGGACGCGGTGGAAAAAACCGTTTTATCCTGCTCGAACGACGATTCCCGCCCTATACTTAAAGGCGTACTTTTCGAAGTGGCGGAAAATCTTTTAACCGCCGTATCTTTAGACGGTTTCCGTATGAGTGTTATAAAGAAAGAAATTACGGCGAGCGGAACTTTTAAGGCGGTAATCCCCGCGCGTACTTTGATGGAAATTTCCCGTCTTATAGAAAAAGAAGAAGGAAACATTAAAGTTTATATCCAGAAGAATTCCCTTTTCGTTCAGATAGAAAACACGGTTATTATATCCCGCCTTATAGAAGGGGAATTCGTTAAATACAGCCATATTCTTCCCAACTCTTTCTCTAACTCTTTCACAGTGGAAAAAGCCACTTTACTCAGCAGTTTAGAGCGCGCGACCATAGTCGCTAAAAACGACAGATATAACGTAGTCCGCTTTGATATTAGAGAAAACGTTATGACCGTAAGCGCAAAATCGGAAGTAGGTTACGTAAACGAAAACGTAAACATAAATCTCGAAGGGAAAGACACGATAATCGCCTTTAACGCTAAATTTTTAAGCGAATATTTAAGGATAGTTAAAGACGAATTTATTAAGTTTAACTTAAATTCGCCCATAGATCCGTGTATTTTAACTTCCGTGGGGAAAGACGATTTTATTTATCTCGTTCTTCCCGTCAGTATTAATGTTTAATTTAATTGACAAAAAGGTTAAAAATATATAGAATATTAAAGAAAATAATTAACCTTAAAGAGGAGAAAATATTATGAAACAGACTTATCAGCCTAAAAAGAGACAAAGAAGCAAAGTTCACGGCTTCAGAAAGAGAATGCAGAGCAAAACCGGCAGAAACGTTCTTAAACGCCGCCGCAACAAAGGTCGTCATCATTTGTCCGCTTAAAACATAAGCGGAGTTATAAGCCATGGCTTATGATTACAGGTTAAAAAAAGAAAAAGATTTCAGTAAAGTTTTTAAAGAAGGTAAAAGGTTATATTCCGAAACGTTGACGTTAATCTATTTACCTTCCGCTGAATTAAAGGCGGGTTTTGCCGTAAGCAAAAAACACGGCGGGAGCGTTAAAAGAAACAGAATAAAAAGACTATTAAGGGAATCTTTCAGAAGTTTTTCACCTGAAAAAATGAAAAACTTCTTTTTTGTTTTTATACCTAAAATAAAAGACGAATACGATTTTCACGTATTTTTAAAAGATATGCGTTATCTTTTAAAAAAGGGCGACTTTTTTAAAGAAAGTTAAAATGTTGAAATTTTTAAGCGTTAAACTTATAAGATTTTATCAAAAATATCTGTCTTTCGGTAATTGCAGATATATTCCGTCTTGCTCGGAATATATGTTAGAAGCAATTTTAAAACGCGGTTTTTTCGTAGGGCTTATGCTCGGAATTTGGCGCATTTTAAGGTGTAATCCTTGGAGTTCGGGTGGATTTGACAAAGTGCCGGACAAAAAAAGCGTAGTTAAATGGGTGTATTAAATGGGTATTATCAATTTTACTATTCCTGAAACAACCAATATTTTTGCAAAGTTAATGATTTGGTTGGTTTCTATAACTTCTTCGGTTGCGTTAAGTGTAGTTATTTTTACTCTTTTACTTAAAATAGTTACCTTACCGTTCGACTTTATGTCGAGATTTTCTATGCGCAAAAATTCCATAAAAATGGAACAGATGCGCCCCGAACTTGAAAAATTACAAAAGCAGTACGCGGACAATAAAAATCTTTACAACCAAAAAATGATGGCGCTCTATAAAAAGAACGGCTATTCTATGTTCGGCGCGTGCCTGCCTACTATCATTACGCTCGTAATATTTATTATCGCGATAACCGGTTTCAACTCTTATTCGAGATGGCAAAATAAGCAGTATTTTTACGATATGAGCGTTTCTTACAACAACGTTTTATACGCTGGGTTAGAAATCGACGGCGAATATATCTATATAGACGAAGAAACGGGCGCGATTAAAGTTGACGATAATAAAGTTCTTACCGCTATCGGCAATAACGCGGAAAAGGTTATCCCATTTGACGGATATAACCTTACCATTACCAGAAATACTGAAAAATATACCGTTACCACCACCAACGGCTACGTTATTTATTCTAATATTTTAACCAACGGCACTTTTGCGGACGGCAGAGAGTTTACTATTTTAGAAGGTAAGTTAAACGGTGCGCTTAACTCTGCTTACAACAACGGGCTTAAAAACGCAGAAGGTAAAACTTTTGCGGAAGCCAAAGCCGATAACCCCGAACTTTTGGTAAACGGGTTTTTATCGGAAGTAGGTTCTTATTGTGCGTCTGAAACTTTCAGGAACAACGGATCTAAATTCTTATGGGTTAAAAACATTTGGGCGACGGACAGCCCCATGAAACACCCTGTTGAAAGCGACTGGGATACATTTAAAAAGACTTACGAATACGACGGTGCGGACATCGGTAAAGACGGATACAAAACGCTTATCGCAGGGCTTTCCGACGAACAGGAATCCCCCAACGGTTACTTTATTTTAGTTGCGCTTACCGCACTTTCTTCACTTTTGATGCAACTCGTTATGGGCAAGAGCCAGAAAGCGCAGATGGAACTGCAAACGGTGGACGGACAGGGCGCGCAGACGCAAAAGATGATGATGTGGATGATGCCTATAATGATGGCGGTGTTCGCGTTTATGTACACGGCGGCGTTCTCGTTATACATTATCATAAGTTCGGTGTTAAGCCTTTTAACCACGCTTTTAATCAACTATATAGCGGACAGAAAGTTTAAGATTGTAGAAACCGACGGCGAAGTTATACGCGGGCGCGTTTATACCCCGCCGAAAAAAGAAGAACCCGAACAGGATACGAAAAAGAAAAAAGACAAAAATAAAATTCCCGATAACGACTTTTTATCGGGGCTCGCGGATAAAAAGAAACATTACCGCGGAAGAGTTAAATAACCTTGCAAAAAAACGCGACGCGTTTAAGGAGATAGAAAATGGAGTTTACAGGCAAAACGGTTGAAGAGGCCGTAGAACAAGGGTTAAAAGAACTCGGAATAACCGAGGAACAGGCGGAAATTAAGGTTATAGAAGAGCCGGTTAAAGGGCTTTTCGGCAAAATCAAAAAAGAAGCGGTGGTAAGCGTTACCGAAAAGGTAGCGGAAAAACCCGTAAAACAAGCCAAAACTGTTTCGGGAAATGCAAACGGAACGGAAGCGGCGGCGGAATTTTTAAGAGAAATTTTTAAGATTTTGGATACCGACGCGGAAGTGGAAATCACGGGAGAAAACAGTTTAAGCGTTATATCTAACGATTCTTCGCAGGTAATAGGCTATCGCGGTGAAGTGCTTGACGCGTTGCAGGTGCTTGCCGGCGCGGTTGCGAATATCGGCAATAAAGATGTTGTCACCAAAGCCAATACCAAATACCCAGTGACCATTGAAGGGAATCGTCATGCCCCATTCAATCTGATCCTCGGTAATGGTA
>JAXFZW010000152.1:0-2808 GCA_034184645.1 Clostridia bacterium
CGTAATAAATCCGTCTTTTTTTAGTTCTGCCGTCGGCAGTTCACAAGGTCTGCAACCGGTGTATAATAGCACCAAAATTCGCGTTTTGTAGATCGTGTTATCGAGGCGCTTTATAAACTCTTTTTCTTCTTCGATAGTAAGCGCCGTTCCTGTAGTTCGGTGGTGTCTTGGAATTTTGACTGCGCGAACGGGGTTTTTATTTATAAACTCGTTGTCTTCGGCGTATTGAAAAATCGTTTTTAAGAGAAAAAAGCACTCTTCGGCGGTTCGTCTTAGCCCTTTTTCGATAAGGCCGTTTAGAAAGGACTGTATCATCGGCGCTTTAACGTCGGTAATGAGTTTGTCGCGGAAGTAGGGTAAAACGTGTTTATGATAGCGGTTCAGCGTTTTAGAGTAGGTGTTTTCGGCGACGTTGACTTTTTTAACGTTCTCGATATAGTTATTTGCGAAGGGTTCGAATCTGACGTAGGCTTTACTGCCGAAGGCTTTTTCTTGTTCCGAGATTTGTCGGATAAAAACAAGCGCTTTCGCTTTAGCCGTTTTGTAGTTCACACTTGCGAAAGATTTAAAAATACCGTTTCTGCGATAGCGGAATTCGTGTATTCCGTCAGCGCGGTAACGGTAGTGTAGTTCTTTAAGTTTAGGCATAAGTTCAATCTCCTGATTAGTGAAATTTCGTTTTATGCTCTTCACTTTCTTCTTATTCGGTTTTAAAACAACGGTAAGCGGATTGTCGTCCGTTTTGTCGGTGGCTTGCGTTGACATTGCTTCTACTGCGCCGATAACGCGGGCAATAGCGTTCTGAATTACGTTTAAGGGTTCTATTAAGTCTTGTATTTTCATAGTTCAAGCGTATCATAAATTAAGGCTTATGACTTAATAGACGTTTTAATTTAAAAGAGTTTTTAAATTACAAAATAATTAGTTTTTAATTGGCGAGCGCGTAACAGTACCCGATGACTTTGTTTTTGTTTAATAGAGTCGAGTTTTAGCGTTTTTCTGGTTTTACGTTATTTGAAATTTTTGTCTGAAATTTTCCACGTGCAACCGCAATCTTTACATTGTCCGACTATTATGTTTTTTGTTTCATATGGTAGTATGGCATGAAATAATCTTGATAGAATAAAAATAATGAGGCAGTATTTTAAAAGATCTGCGGCTACTGCTATTCCGAGGAGTTTTTGCAGTTCATTAAAAAAGTTTTTAAATGCAGAATTTGTTCCGCTGTTTGCAAATGGTACGTATATTAAAATTAAAGCAAGAATAGTTCCGATTAAAGATATTATAGTAAAAAAAGATATGATTCCGCATTTTGTTTTTCTTGTTTGAATTGTTTGATTTAGAATAATGAAGTTTTCTGATTTACAGTTTTTGCATAACATTTTTAATATTTCCTTTTTAATTTGCTAAGGCATAACAATAGCCTATAACTTTATTTTGTTTTATAGTGTCGAGTTTTTTGAATAGTGATAACAGTTCGCTTTCGTTTTTCGTCAGCGAATTTTCTTTTTGAATAATGCCGAGTTCGTCGGTTCTGCCGAGAAGATAGTCCACGGAAACTTCGAAATAGTCCGCAAGTTTATAAAGAGAATCGAGAGAAGGTTCGGCTTTTCCTTGTTCCCATTTTCCGTATGTAAAATATGTAAAACCTAAGGCGCTTGCGACTTCGGTTTGGTTTAGTTTTTTATTAGTCCTTAATTCTTTTACTATTTGCGGAAATTTTTTCATATTTTTTACCTTTCTTAATCATCAAAATTTATTTTGTTTGGTTCGTGAAATCTTAGTTTTCTATCTAGAGATATTTCTGGATCTTTCATATCTTTTTCGTTTGTACATATAAGCGTAACCCCTAATTCTTTGTATTTATTTATTTTGTACTTTTTGGTTTGTGTGTAATTTATATTGTTTTCATTATATCCCCAGTGTTCTAAATATACGTCTTTTCCTTCTCCGTCAAAATTTTTTAGTAAAAAATCTGGGTGCAAGTCGTGTTTTTCGTCGTTGTCGATCGGAAGTGCTTTTTCGTATGCGTGGGTGATACCTTTTTCGAATAGGTAATTATCAATTTCTCGTTCTGATTTGCTTTTTACAATGTGCCCGTCTTTACAGGTAAAAGTTCCTTCATATGTGTTATCGAGTATTTCTATTTCGGTGCATTTATGTATTTTTATTAATAAGTCTTTATCTTTATATTCGTAATAATGGGACTTGCAGAATAGGTATCCGTCTGTTTCTTTCCCGCAAACTATACATTTATTTGCAAAATTGCCTTTTTCTGTTTGTTGAGTTTCTTTTTGTTTTTTCTTATTATTTTTGCAATCGCAAACTATTCCTTTTTTGTTCCATTTTCCACATTCAGGGCATTGTTCGATTTCGCCTGTTTTTTCTTGTGTGCTATGTTCAGGACATAGGTTGTATTTGTTGTAGTTTCCGAAGATACGTGCGGTAGGCTCGCCGCATATTGGGCAAAAATGTTTTTCATTGGAGTTTTTCATAGGTAGTTCTCCTATTATTTTTTTATATTTTAAGATAAATTTTCTTATTTTTGTTGACATAAGACTTTTTTTCTTATATAATACTTTTCGATAAGATAAATTTTCTTATTTACGGAGCGAAAGGTTATGAAAAAGATTGAAGAGTTAAAAGTCGAAAGAAAAAGCCGTATAAGGGCATATTTTCGGCTTTTTATTTTGTAGTTATTTAAATTGTCAAAATGGCTGTTGTTATAGGAACGTTAGTTTTCATATTTCTCATCGCCCTTATTATTATCTCATAGCGGTTTTTACCGCTAATTTGGTGAGTGTAACG
>JAXFZW010000153.1:0-18983 GCA_034184645.1 Clostridia bacterium
GCTTCGCCCGAAAGTTTGATAAGCACCCTTTTATACTTTGCCTTAACCATAACAACTCCGTATTTTTTATTTTATTAAGTATAACATATTTACAACTTATTTTACAAGAGTTTAAAAGGAAATGTGTCAAAAATACGTTATAACGACAGTTTTACATAAAAATAACCCCCGAACTTTTGCTCGGGGGTTAAAATTCAATTATTAGGCTTACTTTTTCATTTGAGCGGCAACTTCCGCAGCGAAGTCGTCGTTTCTCTTTTCCAAGCCTTCGCCCATTTCAAAACGGGTAAAACGCTTGATTGTTAATTCCTTGCCCATTTTGTCGGAGTATGATTTAACAAGCTTTGCGATGGTAAGCGACGGATCTTTGATGAAAGCCTGATTTAACAAGCAGTTTTCGTCATAATATTTGCCGACTTTACCTTCAACCATTTTAGCGATAATCTGTTCGGGCTTTCCTGCAAGTTTCGGATCGTTTTTGATTTGAGCCAAAAGGATTTCCTTTTCGTGTTCCAAAACTTCGGCGGGAACTTCGTCAGCGGTAAGATACAAGGGCTTTGCCGCAGCGATTTGAAGCGCAACGTCGTGAGCGAGTTCGTGAGTCGATTGACAAGTGCAACCTTCGATTTCAACTAATACGCCGACCTTTCCGCCCATGTGAATGTAGCTTTCAACTACGCCGTTTGCCGATTCGTATTTAACGAAACGACGAATAGCGATTTTTTCGCCGATTTTAGCGGTAGCCGCAATCGTTTCGTCCTTCTTTGCTTCGATAAGTTCTTCGTTGCTTTTTACGTCGTTATTTAAAACGTAGTCGGCAACGCCCATAACGAATTCTTTGTACTGATCGCCCTTCGCAACGAAGTCGGTTTCGCAGTTGACTTCAACGAGAGCGCCTTTATTACCATTAACCTTCGCGGCAACGATACCTTCGGCAGCGATTCTCGACGCTTTTTTAGCAGCGGTGGCAATTCCCTTTTCTCTCAAAAAGTCGATAGCCTTATCCATGTCGCCGTCGGTGTTTTCAAGCGCCTTTTTGCAGTCCGCAATACCTGCGCCCGTCTTTTTACGAAGTTCCATTACGTCTTGACTGGTAAACATTTTAATCCCTCCTGTAATTTGTAATTATTCAGCGGTTTCTTCGGTTGCCGCTTCTTCATTAACTTCTTCAGCAACCTGTTCGCCTTGGTTTGCTTCGATAACGGCGTCGGCAATAACCGATGCGATAAGTTTTACCGCACGGATAGCGTCGTCGTTGCCGGGGATAACGTGGTCGATTAAATCGGGATCACAGTTAGTATCGGTCAAAGCAACGATCGGGATGTTGAGTTTTCTTGCTTCGATAACGGCAATATCTTCCTGATCGGGGTCAACGATAAACATAACGCCGGGAAGACTTCTCATTTCCTTAATTCCGCCGAGGTTGAGTTCGAGTTTATCCCTTTCAGCCTTTAAGTTGGCAACTTCCTTTTTGGGAAGAAGGTCGAATTCGCCCATCTTTTCCATGTTGTTGAGTTTGTTAAGCCTTTCAACCCTTGAACGGATGGTCTTGAAGTTTGTAAGCGTACCGCCGAGCCATCTGCTGTTAATGTAGTACTGACCGCAACGGATTGCTTCTTCCTTAATTGCGTCCTGCGCCTGTTTTTTGGTGCCGACAAAAAGTACCGATTTACCCTGTTTTACCTGATCTACAACGAAAGGATAAACGTCGTTTTCGATAAGGTCAACGGTCTGCTCCAAGTTGATGATGTGAATACCGTTTCTTTCACCGTAAATGTACTTTTTCATTTTCGGGTTCCAGCGTCTTGTCTGGTGACCGAAGTGCACTCCCGTTTCAAGGAGCTGTTTCATAGTGATAACTGCCATAATAAATTCCTCCGTTTTCCCTCCCCGTCGGATTTTTTACTCGGAATACGGCGGCATGTAAGTGAAATTTACCGCTACGGATTTCCGTACCCTTCGGGTGTGAATTTTTTTGCTTGATTATTTTAGCATAAACAAACTTTAAAATCAACAAAAATAAAGCGGTTTTTAAACAAAAAACCGCAAAAATCCTTGATGGTAGTAAAATTGTTTGATTTTACTTTTCTTCTTCGTAATCTTCTTCTTCGTCGAGCGCTTTGCAAAACTCTTCGAAAACTTCGTCCAAAAGTTTTTCGTCCTCTATGGGAAGAAGTTCTGCGCTTTCTTCGTCGTCGCCCGAAAGTTCAAAAATAACGAGATCGTCTTCGGAAATTCCTTCGATTTCCTCAGCAGGTTCAAACGCCGAGTAGTTTTTGCCCTTATACTCTATCGTTCCGACGAAATAAAATTTAAGTTTTCTTCCGTCGTCGGCGGTTAATTCCACAATATCGTCTTCACAACCGCAATCGCAGTGATCGTCGCAGTGATCGTGTTCGTGTTCGCAACCGCAGTCGCAACCTTCACCGTGAATATGTTTTTCCTTTTCACCCATTTTTGTATTCTCCTTAAAATTTTTAACTTTTTTATTATTATAATCGCGCAAAAAACCGTCTAAAATTTCACATGCGGCGAGCGCGTCTATAACTTGCTTTCTTTCCTGCCGGCTTTTACCCTGTGCGATAAGCGTTTCTTCCGCTTCAACCGTAGTGCAACGCTCGTCCACGGGATAAATGGGAAGTTTTAATTCTTCCTTTAATCTGTCTATAAAATACTGTGCCTTTTCGGTTTGAACGGACGGTGTACCGTCGAACGATACCGGAAGTCCGCATACGATGGCGGTTGCCGACTTTTCTTTGACAAAACCACCTATCGCCGCAAGGTCGGTTTTCAAATTCTTCCTGAAATACGTTTGCACGGGCAATGCGTAAGTATTGAACGGATCGGATACGGCGACGCCTATTCTTTTGTCGCCTATATCAAGGCACAAAAATCTTTCCACGTTCGTATTTTAACATATAGAACGCTCTAAAAGCAAACGTTTTAACTCTCTTTGCTTTTGTAAAAGAATTTCGGCAGTAAAAACTACCGCCGAAACCAAGGTTTGATTATTTACTTTTGGACTTTTTGCCCTTAACGTCGTTTACGACTTTTTCGGTCGTTTCGGCTACTTTTTCCTGACCTTCTTTGATCATTTTACGCGCCTTGACGGAGTTTGCCGCAATAAGCGCTCCGCCGAACATTCCGAGGGCAAGTCCGCTTACGAATTTGAAATCCATAATTCCCCCTTGCTTTAAGTATGCGCAGGGTGTAAGCGATTTATGTATTCCGATTAAATTCAATCTTCAAGTCCTAAAATATAATCAGTTGAAACGTTATAATAAATCGCAAGTTTTATCAAAACGTCAACAGGTAACTGTCTTGCACCCGTTTCATATTGCGAATAGGTGTTCTGTTTAACGTTTAAATAGTCCGCCAACTCTTTTTGCGTCTTACCATTTTCTTCCCTAATTTGTTTTAATCTCATATGTACATTATAAAAATCTCTTTTTGAGATATTGACTATTATCTCATTTTGTGATATAATTAGCCGTACAAATGCTAAGGGGAATCAAAATGCTTAAAAACAAATTTATTATTACCTTAATTTTAATTTTTACGCTTTTAATTTCAAGTTTTTCTTTTGTTGCTTGCGGCAAGGAAGGCAGTGGCGGTAGCGACGATAACGCTCAGTCCGCAACAGGCTATATTGACTTAGGACTTTATCCTCAATCTGACGTAACCGCAACCATGGCGGCTAATCTATCGTCTTATACGTCAATAAAACCAACTGCATCAAATACAAACGGTTGGTCCAGCTTTAAATTTTTTCAAAACTCAAATAACGAAACAGATTTTGCTTGGTATAAAGATATAGAGTTTTCTGAAAACATATACCGTGCGGTTTATTTTTCAGAGTACAGACCGAGCTCCACAGCCGCTTTATCTTCCGAAGTTAATTCATATCAAGACGATAACGGATATAGCATAGGGAAAGTTTATATATTTAAATTTGAACCTATAACGTGGCGGAAAACCGCTTTGGTTGACGGAAAAACCATTATAGTTGCCGAAAAAATTTTAGATTGCAAAGAATTTAACAGTTCAACGTCAAATAAAACAGTTAACGGAACAAATATCTATGCAAACAATTATGAGCACAGCGGCATTCGATCATGGCTCAACACGTCCTTTTACGACACCGCATTTAACGAATCGCAACGTGCTTTAATTAGTGAAACGAGTGTAAGCAACGGTGCTAAAAGCACTAACCCCGACGGCGGAGAACAATGGAACGGCGGAGCAAATGCTTACGCAAGCGGCTACACGCAAGATAAAGTTTACTTACTTTCAGTACAAGAAGCAACGAAAGAAGAATACGGTTTTTCAACCGAACACAGCGCAAATAATGCAACTCGTCGCAAAAACCCAACTGATTATGCCCGTTGTTTAGGCCTTGAAACTTTTAATGGTTACAGCAACTGGTGGTTAAGATCTTCATATTATTTTTACAACAATTTTTCTTGGAGAGTTTCTTTCGGTGGTGATCTCGTAAATGCAAACGGAATCGTTAACACTTGCCGTGGAATAGTTCCCGTACTTCGTGTGTCATTATAATCAATAAAATAAAAAGACGCCCGCCGATTTCGGCGGGCATTTTTTATTTTTAACAATTACTTCGCTGCTTTCTTTGACCGATAATCTTCGATTGCTTTTTTTATCGCTTCTTCGGCGAGAACGGAACAGTGAATTTTTTGTGCGGGAAGTCCGCCGAGTTTTTCGATAACTATTTTGTTCGTCACTTTGAGCGCTTCGTCAACCGTCATGCCCTTTACCATTTCGGTTGCGGTAGAACTCGTTGCGATTGCCGCCGCACAACCGAAAGTTTTAAACTTTGCGTCCGTAATGACGTCGTTTTCAATTCTTAAAGTTATTTGCATTATATCGCCGCACGTAGCGTTTCCGACAGTACCTATTCCGTCGGGGTTTTCGATTTCACCGACGTTTTGCGGGTTTTTGAATACTTCCATGACTTTTTCGTTATACATTTTTAATTTCTCCTTCTGTTTTGAATAAGGGCGACATAGCGCGTAAGCGTTCGACCGCCTTTTTTAATTCTTCTACCGCATAATCGATTTCTTCCATAGTATTGTGTTTACCGAAAGAAAATCTTATCGAGCCGTGCGCAAGTTCTTCGGGAAGTCCTAACGCCAACAAAACGTGCGAAGGCTCTAACGAACCCGACGAACACGCAGAACCCGAAGACACCGCTATCCCCGCAAGGTCCAAACTGAAAAGTATCGATTCGCCTTCGATAAACTCGAACGAGAAGTCGGCGTTTGCGGGCAAACGGTTTTGTTTTCTCGGTCCGTTGAGTTTTACAAACGGCACTTCAGCAGTCACCCTGTCGATAAACCTGTCGCGAAGACTTGAAACGTACTTAAAGTTTTCATCCATTTCTTCGGCGGCGATTTTAAACGCTTCGGCAAAACCGACTACACCCGGAACGTTAGTCGTTCCGCCGCGTTTCATCCTTTCCTGATGTCCGCCCGAAATTATCGGATCAATCTTAACACCCGCTTTTACGAATAATGCGCCCATGCCTTTCGGCCCGTAAATTTTGTGCGAACTCATACTCATTAAATCAACGCCGAGTTCCTTTACGTCAAGTTTTATTACCCCTGCGGCCTGTACGGCGTCGGTAAAGGCAAGCGCGCCGAATTTATGAGCGATTTCCGCCATTTCCTTTATAGGCTCGATAGTGCCGACTTCGTTGTTTGCAGTCATGCAGGCGACCAAAATAACGTCGTCACCCATTATGCTTTCAAGGTGTTTTAAGTCGATAAACCCTTCGCCGTCAACTTTCATAAAGTCAACTTTAAAGCCTTCCTTCGTAAGCGCCTTTGCCGTCGATAACATTGCCGCGTGCTCAATGGGGCTTATTATTATTCTGTTGCCTTTGTCCTTATACGCCTTTGCAATTCCGCGAAGCGCCCAGTTGTCCGCTTCCGTACCGCCCGACGTAAAGTAAAGTTCGCCGGGACGTGCGTTTATTATTTTCGCAATAGAATCCCTTGCTTCGTCAACGTACTTTACGGCGTTTCTGCCGAATACGTGCTGGCTGTTTGCGTTTCCGAAATTTTCGGAAAAGAAGGGAAGCATTTTATCCAAAACCCTTTTGTCAACGGGGGTTGTCGCCGCGTGGTCAAAATATATAGGTGTTTTCATCTGAGTCTCCTTTATGAGTTATATTCACCGTCAATCATTTGTTTTAACGTCATTGAGTCGAGCAGTTCGTTTATACCCGTATAAAGTTTTTTCCAAACTCCGCTTGACGGACAGCACTTACAAGAACCGTTTTCATTTACGCACTCGATAAGCACCAAGTCGTCTTCCAAGGCACGCACGATTTCGCCTATCGATATTTTTTCGGGCGGTTTAGCCAAAAAATATCCGCCGCTTGCACCGCGGTTAGCCGAAACGATTCCCCTGTTAGAAAGTGCACGCATTATTTTTTCAAGATATTTTCCCGACACCGAAATATAACTTTCAAGCGTGGTCGCAGAAACAGTCTTGTCGGGATAATTTTTCCCCAAAATATGGCAGGCCATAAGTCCGTAATGCGTTTTTGACGAAAGTTTCATTTTCCGCTCCGCTTTTTAATTGCTACCTTTTTAGTTGCAATTAGATTATATTCCTATTATTGCTCTTTGTCAACAAAAAAATCGCCTTCGCAAAAATATTTTTGCGAAGGCGTAGAATTGCTTTTATATAAATTATTCGTCAAGCGGCATATCTTTGATTTCTTCAAGAACGGCTTTAATCTGTACGATTGCCCTGTCCATCTGTTCTTCGGTATGAGTTGCCATGTAGCTTGTACGCATAAGGCTTTTACCTACCGGAACAGCGGGCGTGACCGTCGGGTTGACGTAAACGCCGTGGTTAAACAGTTTTTGGCAAGCGGTGAAAGTTCTTGCGTTGCCGTAAGTGTAAATAGGTATAATCGGCGTGCCGCTTTGGTTGTCGTAAATGTCGATACCTTCGGCAACCAAACCTTTTCTCATATAGTTGCTTATTTCCCTTAAACGCTTAACTCGTTCAGGTTCTCTTTTCAAAATTTCAAGAGCCTTTCTCGCGCATGCGACTGACGCCGGAGTTATACTTGCGCAGAAAATAAACGGACGGGATGAGTGACGAACGTATTCGCATACGTCGTGACGAGCCGCCATGTAGCCGCCTATACTTGCAAGCGATTTTGAGAACGTACCCATATAAATATCAACTTCGTCTTCTAAACCGAAGTGTTCGGCCGTTCCCCTGCCGTGCTCGCCCAAAACACCGAGACCGTGAGCGTCGTCAACCATTACCCTTGCGCCGTACTTTCTCGCAATTTTAACTATTTCGGGAAGTTTACAAATGTCGCCGCCCATCGAGAATACGCCGTCGGTTACTATTAAAATACCTGCGGTGTCAGGTATGGTTTTAATGAGACGTTCAAGGTCTTCCATATCGGAGTGGTTGTATCTTAACGTTTTAGCAAACGAAAGTCTGCAACCGTCGTAAATACTCGCATGGTTTTCCTTGTCGCAAAGAATATAGTCCGTTCTTCCGGCAATCGCGCTGATTATTCCGAGATTAGACTGAAAGCCCGTCGAAAAAGCGACTGCGTCTTCCTTGCCCAAAAAATCGGCAAGTTCTTTTTCAAGAGCGACGTGAGTATCGAGCGTACCGTTTAAAAACCTGCTGCCCGAACATCCCGAACCGTATTTTTCAAGCGCCTTAACGCCGGCTTCGATAACTTCCGGGTGCGAAGTAAGTCCCAAATAGTTATTTGAGCCTATCATTATGATTTTTTTACCTTCCATAACGACTTCGGGACCCTGCTTGGTTTCAAGTTGATGAAAGTATGGGTAAATTCCCCTCGCTTTCGCCATGTTAAGTATCTGATGATTTCCGCATTTGTCAAATAAATCCATAAAACCGTCTCTCTAATTTTATTGATTTCATTATATACCATATTGCGGATTATTGCAAACACTTTTTTTAATTTAATAAACGCACTAACTTATGCGGTTTTTTTCACCCGAATCCGTAAGCAGTTTTAGTTTTCCCTGCGAATTTTCGGCGTATTCCGAAAGCCTGCTTTTTAAATATTCGTTTTCCGCTTTAAGATTTTTCAATAATCTGTCGTAAAGTCCGTTTATTTCCTTTTTTAATCGAGCAACGGCTTCGCCGTCGTGAAACTTCAAGCTATCATTTTTATCCGAATTGAAAATTTTGTTTTTTAAAAGTTGCTCACCCGTAAGCGTTTGCTTTTTCTTTACGGATTTTAAATTCCTGTACTTATTCTGAAATCGTAAGGCAAGCGTTGCGTCGCCGTTTGCAAGCGTCAAAACCGCTTTTCTAACCGAAAACCCTTGACTTACCATATCGTTTATTTTGTTTACGAGCGATTTTTCTTCATCCTTACCGAACATTACGTTTTTTTTGACTGAAAGTTTTTCTCCGCCGCAAAATTCCTTGCTGAAATTCTCGTCTTCACGACTTTTTTTAGCCATAGCGTAATAAAGATTTCTTACCGTACCCTTCGATTTTCCGTAAAGATTCCCGTAAGCGAAAAACGCCTGTGCAAGCGGCATTTTTTTGTTTTCCTTTACAAACTCGTAAAGGTTTTTAACGTCAGTTTCCCTGTATCCGTAAATTTTACTCATATAACACTCCCTTTATTGTTTTTCGGTAGCGTTATTGACATAATTTATTGATTTTATACGTATTTTATAAAGATGTTAGTATATTTTTCAAGCGCATACCCTGCGGCGGTAAAACTTGACGGAGCGTATTTCGGTAGGTGCGATGCGGACGCAAAGCCTATAAAACTTGAACAAAAAGAAACTTTCGTTGAATTCTGCCCGATAAACGGCGCACCTTCTTCGGCGTTTATTTTAGACGAAAACTCCTTAAAAAAACCACCGTCGTTTATAAGCGTCGCAAATTTAAAAGGCGGTTATTTAATAAGAGCGTTCAGAACGCCTGACACCGCAGATTTTAAGGTTTTAATACAACAAAAGCACGACGACACGACGGTTACCGTGTTTACGGAAGGCAACTTAAAACTTACCGTCGAAAATTCAAACGGCGTTTTGTTTTACTCCTTCCCGTTTTTCTCGGCGGAAGTTAACGTAGAATTCAGCGGCGGACTCGCCGCCGTATTCTTTCCCGAACGGCAAGCCCTTTACGTTTGCGATGTTTCGGGAAGTCCTATGCTTTGCGGAACAGTAAGTTGTTCTTCGTTCTCATTTGACGAAATTCTTACGACCACGCTTGTAAATAAAGATATTGCAAAACACGAAACGACTTGCACTTGGAAAACTGAAAACGGAAAACTTACTTCAACAAGCAAAAAAGTTAATTGCTCGGCGGAGTTTAATCAAGATAATTTACCGCTAAAAATTTTACCTTACGCATTTTGCGAAGAAGTGTGCGTAGGCGGCGATTATTCCATATATTTATCAAACGACTTAAAACCTTCCGCCGATAAAATAAAAGAATATCTCGGCGACTTTATCGCCGTATGTCCGCCACCGCCTTTCAGGGACGAAAACGAAGTCGGACTCGTTTACAAAATAAATGAAAACGTTTACTCGGTTGATTATTTGACCGTGACGGTTAAAGAAGGGAAAATAGACAATATAAAAAGGTCGGAAATTTAATTCCGACCTTTAATTTGTTTTTTGATTTTTAAGCGAGCGTTACCGAAACGATTTTAGCTGTAATTACTTTGTCGCCGCCCTTTCCCAAATCGCCTACGGGAACTACGATTTTGCGCCTATTAAAGCTGACGAACTGTTCGCCTTCAGCCGCAAAGACGCTGTTTTTAAAATCTTCATCCGAAGCGTACTGTTCGTCAAACTCATCCGACGGCATGCAGTTATATACAAGGTTGCCGTACTCACCGGTATAAAATACCGTGTAGTAAGCGATTTGTTCGCCTTCCTTTCCGCTGTTAAGAACGTTTTTAACGAGCGCAACCGCTTCGCTTGTTTCCTCGTCGGTAAGTTCGATTTTGCCGAAAACGGTAAAGTATCCGTTATAGGAGTTTATATCGGTAGTCGGCATAAATAACGTGGACCATCCGGAATTGAACGCTGCGTCAACGTTGCTCGAAAACGAACCGTTTGCAAGCCACGTTCTCCAAAGCCCTATCGAACCTTCGGTGTTTTTAAGATCCGAACCCGTCACGCCGGCCGCATTGAATTCGGGCGCTATTGCGTGAACGTATGAGACGGAAGAAGCGTAATCGACAACCTGACCGTTTTTGTAGTTAAGGTCGCCGATCATTATTTGCTGAGTGTTCGATTCGGTGTTCTTATATAAAACAAGATCGTTGTAATAGCCTTTATTTATATAGTCCGTAATCGCATCGACGGTGTCGTCCGCAAGGTGACGGTAAAGAGTGATTTTAACGGTTTTTTCAACCATCTTTTCGCTGCTTGCGTCATATACGCTTACTTTTACGTTTACGGTTTTTAAATCCTCACACGCGGCGAGCGTCATAAACGCCGCAAAAAGCATTAAAACCGAAAGCAATACGCAAGCCGTTTTCAAAAAACGTTTCATAATTATCTCCGTAAATTTAACTACGTTTTATTTTACATTTATTTTAAGCGATTGTCAATAAAAGTTTTACCCTTTGACCGCAAATAATGCCTTTAAAACAAAAAAACGGATGGCAACTGCCTTCCGTTCTTTCGTAATTTGGTTAAAATTATTCAGCAACAACAGTAGCGCCTGCTTCTTTGAAACGAGCGATAATCTTGTCTGCTTCTTCTTTGGTAGCGTTTTCTTTGATAACGCCCTTAGATTCAACGAGAGCTTTAGCTTCGCCGAGACCCAAAGTGGTGAATTCTCTGACTGCTTTGATAACTTCAATCTTCTTGTCGCCGATTTCCTTGATGGAAACTTTGAATTCAGTCTTTTCTTCTGCAGCGGGAGCAGCAGCAGCCGCAGCGGGAGCAGCAGCAACAGCTACGGGAGCAGCAGCGCTAACGCCGAATTCTTCTTCTAAAGCTTTAACGAGTTCGTTGAGTTCCAAAACCGTCATACCCTTAACTTCTTCTAACATTTTTTGAATGTCTGCCATTTTTCTATTCTCCTTTAATTGTTTACTTTTTAATAAATTTTTTGTTTTTGTGAAGGTTACTGAGCCTTCTTTTCCGCTACTGCGTTAAGCGCAATAACGAGGCTTCTCGGCATAGCCGAAAGAACGCCGACGAAATTCGAAATAGGCGCTTGGAGAGAACCGAGCATCTTTGCGATAAGTTCTTCCTTGCTGGGCATTGCCGCGAGCGCTTTAACGCCGTTTTCATCAACCCTGCCGCCATCTACGAATGCGCTTTTAACCGATACCTTGTTTTCATACTTTTTGACCGCTTCGATAATGACTTTGCTTGCGCCCGTTTCATCCGCGCCGAAAGCGACGGAAGTAGGACCGTTCAAATCATCGTCAAAATCGGTTACGCCCAAATCATTGAAAGCACGGCGGATAAGCGTGTTTTTAAGAACCTTATATTCAACGTTGTTTTTCCTGAATTCCCTACGAAGTTCGGTATCTTCCGCAACGGTAAGACCTGCGAACTTGACGAAAACTACGGATTTAGACGCCTGAATTTTTGCCTTAATGTCTTCAACTACCTGTACTTTTGCATCTCTGTTTGCCGACATTTTACTACCTCCTTGATATTCTTAAAATGAAAAGCCCTTGCGTACGAGTCGGTACGCAAGGGCAATATGCACTTTTAATAATGCAAATACTCTTTTTGTTCCGCCTCGGTTGGTTTTGCCGTTAAAATAAAGGCAAATTAAATACCTACTGTCTTGGGCTATTTACTTTTCTCGCTGATTATACCACCGAATATCGGCGGTTGTCAACTAAAATTTAGCGTTAATTTTAACGCCGGGACCCATCGTGCTTGCGATGGATACGCTTTTAAGGTAAAGACCTTTCGCCGCAGCCGGTTTAGCTTTAACGATTGCTTCCATAAGCGCATTAAGGTTTTCGACGATTTTTTCTTTGCCGAAGCTCTTTTTACCGATCGGGCAGTGAATAATAGCGTTTTTGTCAAGCCTGTATTCAACTTTACCTGCTTTGGTATCTTTAATCGCCTTGGCAACGTCCATGGTAACAGTACCGCTTTTGGGGTTAGGCATTAAGCCCTTAGGCCCTAAAACTTTACCGATACGTCCAACTAAACCCATCATATCGGGAGTAGTGATGATTACGTCGTAATCAAACCAGTTTTCGGTTTGAATTTTCTGAATCATTTCTTCCGCTCCGACGAAGTCCGCGCCTGCTTCCTTTGCCTGATCGGCTTTTTCACCCTTCGCGATAACTAAAACTTTAACGCTTTTACCTGTTCCGTTGGGAAGAACGATAACGCCACGAACTTGTTGGTCAGCCTGTTTAGGATCAACACCTAAACGAACGTGGAGTTCTACCGTTTCGTCGAATTTTGCTTTTGCAGAGTCAAGAACGAGAGATACCGCATCTTCAACTTCGTAAAGTTTAGCGGACTCGATGTTTTTAACGCTGTCTATATATTTTTTACCGTGTTTCATGTTTAACCTCCTGTGGTGCGTTCGGGTTTCCCCTCCCACTCAAATCCTTAATCTACTACTTCGATGCCCATGCTTCTTGCAGTACCTGCAATCATGCTCATAGCGGACTCTAACGAGTTTGCGTTTAAGTCGGGCATTTTGAGTTTTGCTATCTTTTCAACTTGCGCCTTGGTAAGCTTAGCAACTTTCGTCTTGTTAGGCGTAGCGCTTGCGCTTTCGATTCCGCATTCCTTTTTGATAAGAACGGGTGCCGGCGGGGTTTTTAAGATGAACGTGAACGAGCGGTCCTGATAAATGGTCATAACGACCGGGATGATAAGACCTGCTTGATCTTGCGTTTTAGCGTTGAACTCTTTGGTAAATCCGGGGATATTGATTCCGTGAGGACCTAACGTCGAGCCTACGGGCGGACCGGGAGTTGCTTTGCCTGCGGGCAGTTGCAATTTAACGATTGCCGTAACTTTTTTTGCCATAATTGTACCTCCATAAGTGGTAATGCCGTCGCGCCAGAAAAAATTTAACGCGACTCCCACAAAATTCTATAAACGCGCGTACGCGTAAATATTCTTAATGATTAGCCGTTGACTTTTTTAACTTGAATAAATTCAACTTCAACGTCGGTTGAACGACCGAACATTTCAACGTTTACCATAACCTTTTGTGCGGCGCGATTCAACGAAACGACTTTACCGCTAAACGATTCAAGCGGACCGCTGACGATGGTAACGGTGTCGCCGACAACAAAATCGACTTCAACGTTTTCAGGACGCTCTAAACCAAGCCTTGCGACTTCTTCTTCCGTAAGCGGCAAAAGCCTACCTTGCGGACCGACGAATCCGGTAACGCCCCTGGTACTGGTAATCATATACCAAAGTTCGTTTGAATAAATCATTTTGATGAAAACGTAGCAAGGAAATTTTTTCCTTTCAACGACCTTCTTTTTCCCGTTTGCCTTTTCTTCAAGCGTTTCTTCGGTCAAAATCTGAATGTCGCAAATTCTATCCTGCAAATTGTTGTTTTCAATGAGTTTTTCAAGCGAATCTTTAACCATCGCTTCATATCCGGAGTACGTGTGGATAATGTACCATCTGAGTTCTTCAGCCATCAGCCAGCTACCCCCGGTGAAACGAGTTTCAAAAGATTTAAAAGACCGAAGTCAAACGCCGTGATAACGACAAGGAAAACCAAAACGACCAAAAGAACGACGCCCGTCTGTTTGACGACTTTGGGGAACGTCGGCCAGGTGACCTTTTTAAGTTCTGAAAAGACGTCCTTGATTTTCAACCACATACGTTTGAAAATGTTGGGCTTTTTGTCCTTTTTAACTTTTTTGGCTTCTTTTTCTTTGACTTTGTCAGTTTCGGACTTAACGATAAAATCGTTTTCCGCAGCCTTGTTTTTCGATTTCATTTACACGCTCCCGAAAAGATTATTTCGCTTCTTTATGCGTAGTGTGTTTTTTGCAGAACTTACAATACTTAACGATTTCGATTCTTTCAGCGTCGTTTTTCTTATTTTTGAACGTATCGTAGTTCCTCTGTTTGCATTCCGTACAAGCCAGCGTAATTTTTACCCTTGCGCCTTTTGCTGCCATAATTGCACCTTCCGTACATGAAAAAATTAACACCCCGAAAACCGAAGTGCTAACGTATTTTAACATTTATCGTATTTTGTGTCAAGGTTTTTTGAGCGTTTTTCGTTATTTTTTTATAATATTTTATAATTATTAAAGTAAAAACCCAAATATTGTGTTCCGTGCCGTCAAAAGGTCAATATATGCCCGTCCGCAAAGTTATTACGGCAAAACTACGACGCGGATAAAAATTTTTCGATGGGAGAATAAGCGTCCCCGGCGGCGATAATTTCATTTATACGCTTTTGACTGAGTTTTGCAATTTCCCTGTCGCCGTCAAAAACCACTATTTCGTTTATTGCGTCTTCGTCAAGTATTGAAATAAGTTTTTTTACGCTCGTCGATTTATCGACGCCGTGCTTAACGTAAACCGCACCCCGTTTAAGTTTTTCCTGCGTAAGCGAAGAATAAATTTTAACGTACCTATTCTCGCCCTTTTTATCGAGTGCGCCGAAAAGCACGAACCCACCGAAAAACAGCACGGTAAAGTTGACTGTGTAAAAAATAGACGTAATAAACAACGCAAAAAGCGAAAGCGCCGCCACGACGCCTAAAATGCGGCAAATTTTATACGCCTTTTCCTTTCCTATTTTTTGCGAAAGAACGGAAGACAGCACCCTTCCGCCGTCAAGCGGAAACACGGGCAAAAAATTGATGAGAGCCATTGAAAAGTTGGCTTCCGCCGCCACGTCGGTATAAGCGTACGTTTCGGGAAACATCCACCACGTAGCGACGAATAAAAGCCCTATCGCAATATTGACGAAAGGACCTGCGAGCGCAATTTTAAACTCGTCCTTTGGTTTAAGTCCGTCAATATTGCCCGAAACCACCGCCCCGAAAGGCATCATAGTGACCGTATCGAGCCTATACCCGCTTGCCGCCGCCGCAAAAGAATGTCCCAACTCGTGGACGACCGCAACCACCGAATAAATTATGAAAATAAAAATTTTTCCCGTAAAGGCGTAATACAGCCCGAACAGGAAAAACAAAGGATGAATTTTAAGTTTTATACCGCCCATACCACCGAGTTGCCGTTAATTCCGTATCCCGTAATAAGCGAATCGTTCGCCCCCATAAAACAAAGCGTTGCCGACTCCTTTACGTAGCCTACGGGTATATTTTTAAACACCGAACCGCCTTCTTCCGCATAAGCGTAATCTACACCGGAAAACACGCTTTTAAAATTTTCGTTATGTTTAATTACCATCGTAAATTTACCCGTTTCGGCGTCCTTTTCTATCGAAGAAACCACGCCGTCGCAGGGCGGATAAACGCTCGCCTTTTCGCTTATGATCATTACCCCTTCGTTAAGGCTGACGGAAGCCGCCGCAACGGGAATGTTGGCGGAAAAATCTTCGTAATTTCTCGTGTCGGATACCGCCGCCGAACTTTTGCCGAAAACTTCACGGAAAAATACGTTTATTCCGCTATTCGGAACAAGTGCGGAAGTCAGGCAAATGATAGCCGCAAGCACGCCTATTACGACGAGTTGAATGCCCACGACGTTGGCTTTAAAATACGAGTTTTTATGCTTTTTGCCACGCTTTATGCTGACAGTCGGCTCGTAAGATTCGGGCAATTTTGCAACCGGCTCGTCTTCTACAACGTTTAAATCGCTTTCGTCCGTTTCGGGCATAACCTTATCGTTTGCGATTAGTGTCGCCAAATCGTCCGTTTTGTTTTCGGTTTGCCCATTTATTACGCTTTCTTCCGAGTTGACTTTTGCGATAAGTTCTTCCTTTACCTTGTCGTCGTTTTTAAAGCGTTTAAAAAGCGGCTTCTTTTTTTGTTTGTAAGTGACCGTACTCGTGTTTACGGGGATGTTGAGCATCTCCGCATATTGCAGTTTTTCGTTCATAAAAAATCTCCTTTTCCGTCCGTTTGTATAAATATACTGTGGGAAAAGCCCTTTTAGAACGGCAAAATCATCACACATAAAGAAAATTTTGTCGTAAAAAGTAACCCCCGCCGTGGCGATTGCCACGGCGGGGGTTTAACTATTGTTTTTTAATTGTCCATAAAATTATTTTTGCAAAAAGCGTTTCATAAGTTCGACGCCCGACGAAACGAAAATATCCGTCGTTTTTGCCGACGCTTCGTCGTAACTTTTTGCGGTTTTACCCTCAAAAGGTTTACCGCTCCTGTAAATTAAATAAGGTATGGGATCGGACGTGTGCGTCATTATTGAAATGGGCGTCGGGTGGTCGGGGCAAATCAAAACGTTGAATTCTTCGCCCTGCGCCATTAAACTTTCGACTACGGGCTTAACTACCTTTTCGCTTATTTCGCCGATAGAAAAAATCTTATGCTTTGCGTCGCCGTGGTGACCGCACTCGTCGGGGGCTTCCATGTGAATATAAACGAAGTCAAGGTCTTTTAAGTTTTCGATACAAGCGTTTGCTTTACCCGTAAAGTTCGTGTCGTAGTTTCCCGTTGCGCCTTCAACGTTTATAACTCTCATACCCGTAAGTTTGCCTATGCCTTTAAGCAGGTCAACTGCGGAAATCATACCGCCTTTTAAGCCGTACCTATCGTAAAAGTTTTCAAGAGAAGGTTTGCTGCCTTCTCCCCAAAACCAAAGCGAGTTGGCGGGGTTTTTACCCGCCTTTATTCTCGCAATATTTACAGGGTGGTCTTTCAATAAGTCGTACGACTTTTTCATCATATCAAGGTAGAACTTACCCCTTTCGCTTGTGGGAAGATGCCCTTTGACTTTTTTACCCGTTATGTCGTGCGGCGGAGTTAAATCGCCTGCGATTGTTCCCTTATCGACGACAAGACAATGGCGATAACTGACGCCTGCGTAAAGTTTACGGCTTTGGTCGTTTAACTTTTCGGCAAGGTATTCGATTAAAATTTTCGCTTCCTCAGTACTGATTTCACCTGCGCTGTAATCGACCATCGTTTTATCTTCATAATCGCTTTCGTCCGACACGGTCACAAGGTTAGCCCTTGCGGTTATATCGGTATCCTTTAAGTCGATACCTATGCTTGCAGCCTCTAACGGTGAACGCCCCGTATAGCAGTCCTTGGGGTTATATCCTAAAACCGAAAGGTTAGCGACGTCGCTACCGGGTTTTAACCCTTCGGGTATAGTTTTGCAAAGACCTTGTTCCGACGACTTTGCGAGTTCGTCGATAAACGGTTTGTTTGCAAGTTGTAACGGAGTTTTGCCTCCTAAAACGTCCTGCGGATAATCCGCCATGCCGTCGCCCAAAAATACTACGTACTTCATAAATTACTCCAGTCCACGGGCAATACTCCGTGAGTGATTAAATATCTGTTCGCCTTCATAAAATGTCCGCAGCCGAAAAATCCGTTATATGCGGACAAGGGGCTCGGATGCGCGCTTTCCAAAACGCAATGCTTGCTTTGGTCTATCAGCGGTTTTTTGCTCCTTGCGTTTGCGCCCCAAAGAATAAAAACCACGTTCTTTTTTAGGTCTGAAATCTTTTTGATTATTCCGTCGGTAAACTGTTCCCAACCCTTATCTTTATGCGAGTTAGCGGCATGGGCACGCACGGTCAAAACCGTGTTTAATAAAAGTATCCCTTGCTTTGCCCAACCGGTAAGGTCGCCGCTTTCGGGCATTTTTACGTCGAGTTCGCTTTCAATTTCCTTGAAAATGTTGACGAGTGACGGCGGTTTTTCAACGCCGCTCGGCACGGAAAACGAAAGCCCCATCGCCTGACCTTCCTCGTGATACGGATCTTGTCCCAAAATAACGATTTTTACGTCCTTAAAAGGCGTCAACTTCATACTGTTGAATATGTTATACATGGACGGGTAAACCGTTTGGGTAAAATATTCTTCTTTCAAAAACTTGTGGAGCGATTTATAACTTTCGGACTCGAATTCGTCCTTTAAAATTTCGTCCCACTCTTCGGTTATTTTTACCATCTTTATAATATTATCATTTTATTTTGACAAAATCAATATAATTAAATATAATTGGTTGGTAAAATAAAGGAGTTTTTATGTTCTTTACGGACGTTTTCCCTATTGCAATTGCGCTTGCGATGGACGCTTTTGCGCTCACCATAGCCAACTGTGCGGTGTATAAAAATTCGCTTAGCCGCAGTAAAGAGTGGTCTATGCCGACCGCTTTCGGGGTGTTTCAGTTTTTAATGCCAGTTATCGGTTTTTACGTCGGCGAAACCTTTTCGTCCGCAATTAAGCCCGCCGCCGGATACGTCACCGCCGCCGTGTTTTTTGCGCTTTGTCTTAAAATAGTTTTTGACAACGTTAAGGAAAAGTTTAAGTCCGAAGAAGTTGCTATCGGCGAAAAAAAACAAGCGGTTTTCACTTACAAAATTTTGCTTTTGCAAGCGGTAATAACGAGTATCGACGCACTCCTTATCGGGGCAAGCAGTTTTGCGTTTAACCTTTCAACTCCGTTTATATGCGCGCTTATCGTCGGCGCAATAACTTTCGGCATTGTTACCGCCGCGCTTTTTATAGGCAAAACTTTCGGAAAAGTGCTTGGAAAGTACGCCGAGTGGACGGGCGCCCTTATACTTTTTGCGCTTGCCGTAAAGGAACTCGTTTTTGCAATCATCGGGTAAACTATAATTTTTTACAATACTAAAAACGCACAACCTAACGGCTGTGCGTTTTTTAGTGTGGTAGCCTTTATTGTTATATTATGTACACATTATATAACTTATAAGTCTATACGTCAAGTATTTTTTCATTATATAATGTATAAAATATATAATGTGTGAGAAATATTAAATGAAATTAAGGATTCAGGAAATACTTAAAGAAAAGGGTAAAACAAAATACTGGCTTTACA